>JBGPSX010000152.1:0-8330 GCA_041490325.1 Bryobacteraceae bacterium
GCTTTGACCGTGATGGAAAACTTTTCTAGTAGACCGCTCCCCTGAAGAACGGCCTCAAATTCGCCATTTATTCGCCACCATGCGACCGTTCTTCATTTGTATCGGTGGGCCGCCGGCCAATCAGCACTCCCTTTGGTCACGGCTCTGCCAGCGGCTATAATCGCTAGCCGAGCCGCGACCGCAGGAAGCGGTTTGAGTGAGTATTTCATCATCCTCATTCTTGCGTGCCCGTCTCTACTCATGGGTCCGCGGTAAACGTGTATCGCAGACAGGCCACTAGCTACTTTGCGGCATCCACGCGTAATTTGTAGCTACCACCAGCGCGGGCATGCCGCGATACCTCGATCGTGGTAGCGCGGTGCGGTTCAGGCGTCGCGATGGACCGTGGCAGGTTGGAAGGCTGGAAGACAGACCGCGATGTATTCGGCGCCCTCGGCGGCGGGGGTGCTGTATCGCACCCATTCGCCGCCACGAACGATCACCGCTTGGCCGGCTTGAACGTCCAGCACGCCATCGCGCGATTCTACGCGCAGCGATCCGCGCAGAACCACTGTGAACTCGTCGAACTCGGGCTGCTGGCCGGGTTCGCTCCATCCCGGCGGGCTGTGCATGCGGGCGATGCTTACGCTGGAATCGCTCGAATTCACGTGGCCGATGTACTCTTCGATCAGCTTGTTTCCAGGCACGGGAATGCGAGTTGGACTCTGAACGAGGGTGGGCATGCTGTCCTTCTTAATGGTCGCGATCCGTTACCAGATCGGTGAGAGCGGTGAGGGCTCGCTGGTACGGTGATTCGGGAAACTCGATCACGATGGCACGGGCTTTATCGGTGAACGCCTGGGCGCGCTCGCGCACGCGCTCGAATCCGCAATGCTGCTCGATCATTCGCTTGATTCTGGCGAACGGCGCACGGTCGTAGTTGCCATCCTGGAGCACAGTCGCCACCAGTTGCCGCTCTTCGGCGGTGGCGTGTTCCAGCGCATAAATCAATGGGAGCGTGACTTTGCCTTCGCGCAGATCGCTACCGACGGGTTTGCCCAGCACTTTTTCGTGCGACGTAAAATCGAGCACGTCGTCAACAAGCTGGAAGGCGATGCCGAGATTCCAGGAAAACTCGCCCAGCCGTGCTTCAGTGGCTTCGCCGGCGCCGCCCATCATCGCGCCCAGCCGCGTGCAGGCGGAGAAGAGGCTGGCGGTCTTGCGATCCACCAGCTCCATGTAGTCGGCTTCGGAGATATCGATTTTGCCGATGCGTTCCAGTTGCAGCAGCTCGCCCTCGACCATCATCTGAGTCAGCGCGATGAGCAGGTCGAGGACGTGAAAATTGCGCTCGCGCAACGCGATCTGGAAAGCCTGCATGTACAGCCAGTCGCCCGCAAGAACGCAAGTGTGATTGCCCCAGACTGCGTTCGGCGATGCCCGCCCGCGGCGCGTTTCTGCGATATCGATGACGTCGTCGTGCACTAGCGTGGCAGTGTGGATCATTTCGACCACGGCCGCCATGCGGATGGATCCGTCGGTCACGCCGCCCATGAGTTTCGAGGCCAGCAAAACCAGGATGGGGCGCAACCGCTTGCCGCCGCCGGCTTGCAGGTAGCGGCCGATAGCGGTGACCGCTTCCACGCTTGCGACGGACTCCAGGCTGATCTCGTGCTCAACGCGTTCCAGATCCTTCTTGACCAACTCCAGGATCTCAAGCGCGGTTAGAGTCTGCCCGATCTTACTGAATCCCATTGGAATTTCTCAGTTTAGCATTGGGAGTTCGGGTGAGTGGGACGCGGCAGCGGCTGCTATCGGATTCGCGGTCTGCTCTCAAGAAGTAGTTACTCCTCGCGTTCTATCGCAACATACATAGGACCTGCACCCAAGGCGGCGACCAAAAACCAGGTGCAGCCGCCGGCGCGATTGATAATGCGAAACTTGGCGTGCTCGCCCGGGGCGAGATCGAACTCGATCGTTTTCTTGTTCCAGGTGTTGTCCGCGCGCAGGCTGTGGTGGCCTGGCGGAACCGGCCGCGTCAGGGTCTTTCCATAGAGCAGAGTCCCGAGCGGCTCGTCGTCTACTCGCAAAATAACTTGCCGCTGCTTCACATCTTCGGGAGATGTACGGGAGAGGGTTAACTGAGATTCCGGTTGGTCCACGTATCCATCCTAAGCTTTCAACGATGGATGTAATGAGGATGACCGTCCAGATCCTGAAAGGCGATCGGCGCATTCGGATATTGTGCCTCGATGAGTAGGGTTCGCAGATCAGGAACGTTTGGAACAGGAAATGGGACAGCCTCAACGAAGCGATGGCAGACGCGAGTGGCTGAACCAGTCCGGCCAGCCACTAGTCCCTCGGCTGACAGTTCCTCATAAACGCTGAGCACGGTATTGCGCGAAACTTTGAGGCGCCGGGCGAGCGAGCGCGTGGAAGGGAGTTTCGAGCCAGGCAGCAACTTGCGATCGACGATCGCGCGCCGAAGCGACTGGTAAATCTGCTGGCGCAACGGCTCCTGGCACGCGTGGTCGAGCTTTATTCGCAAGAAAGTGGCACCTGCCTGTCCCAAGTGGCTCTTTGCATTCTCGCATTCTTGATGGATGCTAGGAGGGGGAGGCAACATCCAATGTTCTCTGGCGGAAATGTTACGGTCTACGTTTCGGACATGGATCGATCCGTGCGCTTTTATAGCGAGACTTTGGGATTGAAGCTCGCTTATCGTTTTGGCGACCATTGGGCGGCGATCGAGGCTGGAAAAGGATTGACGATCGGGCTGCATCCGGCTTCGGCTGAGGCGCCCGCGGGACGAAAAGGCTCGATGGCGATCGGTTTGGAACTGGACGGTTCCATCCAGGAGGTGGTGAAAGCGTTGGAAAAGAAGGGCGTGCGTTTTCGCGGCGTTGTAAACGAGGCGAAAGCCGGATCGTTTGTGTCTTTCGAAGATCCGGATGGCAACTTGTTGTACCTCGCGCAACTCAACTGGAAGCACGTCGAGAAGGGCGAAGGCCAGTACCAGAGAGCCTAACTGCTATCCACGAGGCGTTGGAAATTCTGGGTCGTGAACCGGCTCACTTCTTCGACTGACTCTCCGCGCAGCTCGGCCAGCTTGCGGGCAGTATGCACCATGAGCGCGGGTTCATTGCGTTTGCCGCGCTTCGGCACGGGAGCCAGATAGGGCGCATCCGTCTCAACCAGCATCCGGCCGGTGGGCGTCTCTTTCGCGGCGGCTTGAATCTCCACTGCCTTTGGAAAGGTGACAATTCCGCCAAAGCTCAGGTAGAAGCCGAGGCTAAGGGCGCGTCGCGCATCGGAGGGTCCGCCGGAGAAGCAATGCATGATCCCGGGTATCCCGAGCGGCGTCCAATGCTGTTCGATCAGCGCGAGGGTGTCATCCCAGGCCTCGCGCGTGTGAATGACGATCGGCTTGCGAGCCGCGGCCGCGATGGCCATCTGTTCAATGAAGATCGCTTTCTGCTTGTCGCGCGGTGAATAGTCATAGTGGTAATCGAGGCCGATCTCGCCGACCGCAAATACCGCGGGATGGGACAACAATTTTTCCAGATGCCGTAAGTCGTCGGGCGAAGCTTTGGAGGCATCGTGGGGGTGTACGCCGACCGTGGCATGAAACACCGGGTACTTTTCGGCCAGGCGAATGCCCGCCTCGAAATCCGGTGGACCGCTGCCCGTCCCAATGGCGACCATGTGACTCACACCGGCTTCGAGCGCCCGGTCGATCACAGCGTCACGATCGGCGTCAAACTCCGCACTGTCGAGATGGCAGTGCGAATCCACCAGCGTCACTTCAGCCTGGCTCCAATTGGAATATCTTCGAGAAACCCGGCCAGAACCGGCTTGCCGCCTTCGACCGATGCGGCGACGATCATGCCGTTCGATTCGATACCGCGCAGCTTACGCGGTTGCAGATTCGCGACAATTATGACCTTGCGTCCGATCAGTTCTTCGGGCGGATAGGCTTCCGCGATGCCGGCGACCAGGGTCCGCGGCGACGGCTCGCCGATGTCGACAGTTAGATGCAGCAGTTTGTCGGCGCCCTTGACGCGCTCCGCCGCTTTGACTAGCCCGACGCGCATCTCGACTTTGGCGAAATCGTCAATGCTGATTTTTGATGATTCCGCCGGCGCGGCTTCAGTCAAAGCGGTCCGGGTAGCGGATGCGGGCGCGAACAACGCAGCGAATCGCTCCTTTTCCTTCAATTCCAATTCCTGCATTTTGTCGATGGCCTTGGCGTCGAATCGCGGAAAGACTCCACTGACGGCGCCGACCTTCTGGCCGGCTTTTAGCCCGCCCCAGTGCAAGTCGGCGACAGTGATGGATTCGATTGGTTGCGGCATGCCGAGCTGGCTCCAGATTTTCCTGGCCGATTCGGGCATCACCGGGTAGATCCACGCGCAAATGATTCGTAAGGCTTCAGCCGCCGTGTAAAGCGTCTCATCCAGCAGTTTCTGATTGTGCGGATCATCGATCTTGGCGAGTTTCCAAGGCGCCCGTTCGACGATGAACTTGTCAATGACAGAAATCAGGGTCCAGATGGATTCAAGGCCCTTGGAAAAACTGAACTGATCAAAGGCTTCCAAGGCTTCCTCGGTGGCACTCCGCGCAGCCTCCGCAATGTTACCCAGCCCGGGCGAATCGGGAATGACGCCTTGCCGGTACTGATGAATCATGGTCAGGGTCCGGCTGGCGAGATTGCCCAGGCCGTTGGCGAGGTCGGCGTTGTAGCGCTGGATGAGCGCGTCGTAGCTGAAGCTTCCGTCCTGCCCGAATGTGACCTCGCGCAACAGAAAATACCTCAGCGCGTCGATGCCCACAACGTCGGCGATCGGGCCGGGCCGAACCACGTTGCCGCGCGATTTGCTCATCTTGTTTTCTTCGAAGAGAATCCAGCCGTGAGCGAAAACCTTCTTGGGCAGAGGCAGGTCCGCCGCCATCAGAAACGCCGGCCAATACACGGCATGGAATCGCAGGATGTCTTTCCCAATCAGGTGCAGGTCCGCCGGCCACAGGCCATCCTTCTTGACTGCACTCATGTAAGAGATCAGCGCGTCGAACCAGACGTAGAAGACGTGCTTGCCCTCTTCGGGAACGGGAATTCCCCAGTCCAGATTCGTGCGTGTAATGGAAAGATCGTTGAGGCCCTGACGGACGAAGGCGATGATCTCGTTGCGGCGATGATCGGGTTTCAGGAACTCCGGGTCTTTTTCGTAAAGCTCGAGCAGGCGATCCTGGAAAGCGGAAAGCTTGAAGAAGAAATTCTCTTCCGTGACGGTTTCGGTGGGACGGCCGCACTCGGGGCAAGCATCGCCCGGCTTGGCTTCGTTCACGTATTACTCGTCGTTGACGCAGTACTGCCCCGTGTACGCGCCCTTGTAAATATATCCATTGCGTTTGCAACGCTCGAACAAATCGCGAACGGTTTCGTGATGCTGGGGGTCGGACGTTCGAATGAAGTGATCGTAGTCAATCCCGAGCCTCTTCCACTGTGAGATAAATTCTTCGGCCATTTTCGCCGTATACGCTTCGGGGCTGAGACCGACGGCTTTTGCGGCGCGCTCCACGTTGCGGCTGTGCTCGTCCGAGCCGGTAGTGAGCACGACAGGATCGAAGCCCTCCATTTTCTTGAAGCGTTTGACGAGATCGGCGACGAAAGTGGAGTATGCGGTTCCGATGTGCGGCGCCGCGTTCACGTAGTAGATCGGAGTAGTCAGATAATATTTCATCGAATGTTTTGGAGATAGGCCAGATTCGCTTCCGCCAGGATCTGCTTCAGCGGGACGCCGGCTTCGCGAGCGAGCTTTCGGCAGTCTTCGTATTCGGGCGCGAACGACCCGTCGCTGGCGATCTTGATTCGTACCTTTCCGTGCGGAGTTTCGACTTCAGCGATTCGCCGCGCCTGCACGCGCCTTTCGGCGGAGTAGGTGCGAAGGCCGAGCGTCGAAGTCTCCGCGAAGATCATTTGAGCCAGCGTTTCGCGATCCTCGGGTTTCGCAATGACGCGAATCAGTGTTCCCTGGCGGCTCTTTTTCATCAGGACCGATTCGAGCGTGACATCGAGCGCGCCCGCTTCAAGCAGGCGCTCCATCGCATAGCCAAGCACCTGCGGACTCGAATCGTCGATGTTCGCTTCCAGAACGGTGACGGTGGTGGCTTCTTCGGCGCCCGTGGTTTCGCCGATCAGGACGCGCAGGACGTTGGCGTGTTCGGGGAAATCTCTGTCGCCGGCTCCGTAGCCGCTGGCGGCGAGTCGCATCGGCGGAAGCGCTCCGAACTCGGTGGCGAGCGTTACGGCTATCGCGGCGCCGGTTGGCGTAGTCAGTTCGACACTGGGGCCGCGCGAATAAATCGGTTTGCCCGCCAGGAGTTCGGCCGTAGCCGGCGCAGGCACTGGAAGCACGCCATGCTCGGTTTTCACCGTTCCGCTGCCGACGTTGAGCGGTGAACAATAAATTGCGTCGACGCCCAGCAGGTCAAAAGCGGCGCACGCGCCCAGGATGTCGCAGATCGAGTCGACCGCGCCGACTTCGTGGAAGTGAACTTTTTCGACTGGGACGCCGTGAACCTTGGCTTCGGCTTCGCCCAGGCGTTGGAATACGGCGTTCGAATTCTGGCGCGCGCGTTCGGAGAGCTGAGACTTAGCGATCAGCTCCTGAACGTGCTTCAAATGCCGATGACTCTTGGATTCGCCGGCGATGACGCGGAACTTCAACGCCGCCACGCCGCGCCGGCTGGTTTTTTCAATTTCGAATTTCGCGCCCGTTCCAAGGCTTTCGAGAGCTTGCACAATGCGAGCAGTGTCGGCGCCGGCATCGATCAGCGCGCCAACCGTCATATCTCCGCTGATGCCGGAGAAGGCGTCGAGGTAACAGATTTTCATGCCATTAATTGCGGCAGCAATTCTCCCGAGGGGCCTTCCAGAAACTCGTCGATCTCTTGGGAAATTGAGGTTTCCGCGATATTGATTTCAACTACGCGAGCGCCGGACGACTTTGCGATTTGCGCGAGACCGGCGGCGGGATAAACGACCGCGGACGTTCCGATCACGAGGAACAGTTCAGCCGTGCGCGCGCGAGCTTCCGCTTCGCGCCACGTTTTTTGCGGCAGCGGCTCGCCGAACCAGACTACGCCGGGCCGCAGCATGCCACTGCATTCGCAGGCCGGCGGAATCTCGGGAAGCGAGGCTCGCCGATCGATTCGCTCACGGCCACACGACTGGCATCGCACAACCCAGATGCTTCCGTGCAGAGTTAGAACGTTGCGGCTGCCGGCAAGTTCGTGGAGCCCGTCGACGTTTTGGGTGATCAGAGTAAAGTTTGGAATTCGCCTCTCGAGTTCCACCAGGGCGTAGTGGCCGGCGTTCGGCTTCGCGTCGGCCAGGACCGAGCGCCGCCAATCGTACCATTCCCAAACTAACTTTGGGGCGCGGGCAAAGGCCTCGGGCGTTGCGAGGGATTCGGCGCGGTATTGCTTCCACAGTCCGCCGTTGCCTCGGAAAGTGGGCACGCCACTTTCAGCCGAGACGCCGGCGCCCGTAAGTACGGCGACCGATCGTGCCCGCTTCAACCATTCGCGCGCTGCCTGCATTAGTTTCAGGGTATCGCACGTCGCATCGCGGCCCACCTGAACTTAGAGGTCCTGGAAAATAGCGGATACAGGCGTCTGAAAGCCTGGAAGGGTCGGATCTTCGAGGACTTGATTCTGCTCGAATCTGCTCGATCTGCCCGAAGCGTCAATGACTCTCACTAAGCGCTGCCGAGGGAACACAACCCAAACTGACTTACCACCATGGCCGACGTAGAGTTCGATCTTGTCTTCAAGCCGCGCAGCGCTCTCTGAAGATACGACTTCGATCGCAAGTTCGGGGGCTTTCTGAATTAATCCGGTGCTGCCTTTCGCGAAGCGGCCCGGAAAAACCACGCTGAGGTCCGGCATCAGGGCATTATGTTCATCGAGCTGGAACGTCGTCTCCGGGTACAATTCCGCAATCGGATTCTGCGCAAGCCATACTACAAGAATCTTGTTGAGGTTCTTTTTCACGACCTCATGTGGAATATGGGCATTTCCCATGGTGACAAGTTCGCCTCCAATGAGTTCGATGCGCTGGTCTTCCGACTCAGGCCTTTGCAGGAACTCTTGGACTGTCACCAATGTCGTGGTCGCGCCCATAATCCGATTGTACCGATTTAGACTAGCGATTGCCCTTAGCTGCCACTAGCTCTTCTAAGTGGACCAAGTCGGTTGGATATTCACCGGTGTAGCAGGCGTAGCAGTATTCGCTTTTTTGGTCGCTGACTGCGCGGCGCAACGCGTCGAGAGAGAGATAGGCGAGAGAA
>JBGPSX010000153.1:0-8315 GCA_041490325.1 Bryobacteraceae bacterium
ACGCCGCCGTGCTTCAGAGCGATATTGTTGATTAGCTCCATGATGACCACCGTCTTGCCGACGCCGGCGCCTCCGAACAGCCCGATCTTGCCGCCGCGCAGATACGGCTCCAGCAGATCGATGACCTTGATGCCGGTCTCGAACATCTGCAGCTCGGTGGCTTGCTCCTCAAACGATGGCGCAGGCCGATGAATGGCCCACTTCTGCTTCGTGTTCACCGGTCCCATATTGTCCACGGGCTCACCGATGACGTTCAGCACGCGGCCCAGGGTCTCGTTGCCAACCGGCACTTCGATCGGATGACCCAGGCTCACGGCCTTCATACCGCGCACCATGCCATCGGTGGGTTGCAGAGCAATGGTCCGCACGCGGCCCTCGCCGATGTGCTGCGCCACTTCGACCATGACGTCGATGGGCGTTGGCACCGTGAAGCCTTCGCTGGTGATATGGATGGCCGTGTTGATGACCGGAATCTGGCTCTCTTCGAACTGGATATCCACAGCGGGGCCGGAGATCTGAATGACCTTGCCTTCGACCACGGCTGTTGTTGTTGTTGACATTTGAATTACCCCAGAGCGGCAGCGCCGCTAACGATTTCAATGATTTCTCGGGTGATGCTGGCTTGCCGCACGCGATTCATTTTCAGCGTCAGCGCCTCGATCACGTCGGCCGCGTTCGAACTTGCCGATTCCATCGCGGTCATGCGCGCCGCGTGCTCAGCGGCTGACGATTCGAGCATTGCCCTATAGATCTGGGCTTCGATGTAGCGCGGCAACAATGCCTCCAGCAGTTCACCGGGCGGCTGCTCGTAGATGTAATCAATCTGCTCGCTCTTCTCCGGCACTTCTACCGGCAGAATGCGCGAAACCACCAGCTTGGATGCCATCATGCTCTTGAAGTTGTTCACCACCAGGTAAACGGCGTCGATTTCGCCTTTTTTGAAACGATCGATCACTTTATTAGCGACATCCAGCGCGTCTTCATAGCGCGGAGCCTTTTGAAAGAAGGTCGTGTATTCCCCCGTGATCCAGCGGTGCCTTTTGCGGAAGTAGTCCCGTGCTTTGCGGCCGATCAATTCCAGATGCACTTCGGCGGTGGAGTGATCGACGATGAATCGATGCGCGGTGCGGATTACGTTCGAGTTGAACGCCCCGGCCAGGCCGCGATCGGCGGTGATCACCAGGAGCTGAATCCGATTCTCCGGACGCTTTGCCAGCAGAGCGATGCCTTCGCCGTCATGCACGGCATCGGCCGCCTGAGCGACGTTACCCAGCATCCTGCGAATGATCTGCGCGTACGGCCGTGACGCGAGCACGCGGTCCTGAGCGCGCCGCAGCTTGGCCGCGGACACAACCTTCATGGCCTTGGTGATCTGCTGCGTGTTCTTGACCGAGCGAATGCGCCGGCGTAAGTCAATCAGGCTGGGCATCGAAGTTAGGCTGTCACCGCCGCATCTTTATGTTGCGCGACGAATCGGGTTTTGAATTCCTTGATCACCCCGTTGAGCTTGGCTTTCAGGTCGTCATCCAGCGTCTTCTTCTCGCGAATGCTCTGAAGCAACCCGGGCTGAGATGAATCCAGGAAGCGATACAGCTCGGCTTCAAACGGCCGGCAATGCTCCACCGCCAAATCATCCAGCATGCCGGTGGTTCCTGCATAAACGATGACAATTTGTTTTTCAACCGGCAAAGGCGCATACTGCGGCTGCTTGAGAATTTCTATCAGCCGGCGCCCGCGATTCAACTGCGCTTGAGAAGTTTTATCCAACTCCGAGCCGAACAGTGCGAAGGCCGCCAGTTCGCGATATTGCGCCAAATCCAGTCGCAGGGATCCGGCCACCTGCCGCATGGCCTTAACCTGCGCGCTGCCTCCCACGCGGCTTACCGACAGGCCGACGTCGATGGCGGGACGGATGTTGGAGTTGAACAGATCGGCCAAGAGAAAGATCTGGCCGTCGGTGATCGAAATCACGTTGGTCGGGATATAAGCCGAGATGTCGCCCGCTTGCGTTTCAATGATCGGGAGCGCCGTCAAAGAACCGCCGCCCTTCTCTGCGTTCAGTTTCGCGGCGCGCTCCAGCAGGCGGCTATGCAGGTAGAACACGTCGCCGGGATAAGCCTCGCGTCCGGGTGGACGCCGCAACAGCAGCGAAATTTCGCGATACGCAGCGGCGTGTTTCGAAAGGTCATCGTAAATGCACAGCGCGTGGCGTTTGGTGTCGCGGAAATACTCGCCGATGGCGCAACCGGCGTAGGGCGCGACGTATTGCATCGGCGCCGGATCGGATGCCGTGGCCGCAACAACGATGGTGTACTCCATCGCGCCGGCATCCTCGAGCGTTTTGACGACCTGAGCTACCGTGGAGCGCTTCTGTCCGATGGCGACGTAGATGCAAATGACATCGCCACCCTTTTGATTAATGATCGTGTCGATGGCGACCGCGGTCTTTCCAGTTTGACGATCGCCGATGATCAGCTCGCGCTGTCCGCGGCCGATCGGAATCATCGAATCGATGGCTTTGATACCGGTCTGCAGCGGTTCTTTCACGGGGCTCCGGTGGACAACTCCGGGAGCGATGGTTTCGATGGCTCTGGATTCAGAGCTGGCAATCGGCCCTTTGCCGTCGATGGGCTCTCCCAGGCCGTTCACGACGCGCCCGATCACAGCTTCGCCCACCGGCACCGACATGATCTTTCCGGTTCGGCGGACTTCGTCGCCCTGCTTGATCTCCTGGTACTCGCCCAACAGCACGGTGCCGACCTGATCTTCCTCCAAGTTGAGCGCAATACCCATCACGCCGTGCGGAAACTCCACCATTTCTCCGGCCATGACGTTTTCAAGGCCGTACACACGAGCGATGCCGTCGCCAACCGAGATCACCGATCCGGTTTCCGAGACATTCACCGCTTTTTCGTAATGCTCAATTTCGTTGCGCAACAGGCGCGCGATTTCATCGGCTTGGATTTGAGCCATATTTCACCCTCTATTCAGCGGACGGTTCGGCCATTCGCCGGCGCAGTTGCTGAAGCTGCCCGCGCACCGATCCGTCATAAACCGTCGATCCGATCCGCGCCACTGCTCCTCCGAGCAACTCCGGATTCACGGCAAACCGCAGGCGCATGCGTTTGCCGGTCAGACGCGATAGTTCCGATTCGAGCAGCGCGTGGTACCGGTCGTCCAGCGGAGCCGCCGAACTCACTTCCGCCCGCACAAACCCCAGCCGCTCTTCTACCAGAAGCTCCACCGCTTCGCGAATCTCGGCGATCATTCCGATACGCCGATGATCGATCACGACAAACACAAAATTTATGATCAGGGGCGACACACCCAGTTGACCGGCAATGCGGGCAATGACGGCGCGCTTTCGCTCGTTCTTAACGCCTGGCGTTAGCAATGCAGTGCGAAGCTCGGCCGAATCCGCAATAGCTCCTTCGATGGCTCGCAGTTGCGCCAAAGCTTCTTCCGCCGGAATCGATGCGCCGGGGGCCAGGATCAAGTCCACCAGAGCGCGCGCATACCGATTCGCTACCGCTGACGCCATGCTTACTCTCTCCCCCTCATCACGCGCCAACGCCGGGCGTTACGCGTCGCAGATCCTGAAGAAATCCATCCACGAGGCGATTCTGTGAATCGGCGGATACCCGCGCACGGATACGTTGCTCGGCCAGGCCAATCGCCAGTTCCGCGGAGTGCCTGCGAAGTTCGTCACGCGCCACGCGCGCCATCAAAATAATTTCCTGTGACGACTGACTCTGGACCCTTTGAAGATGCCGCTCCGTCTCCCCGCGGACGCGCTCGCCGTCAGCCTGCATTTCCGCGCGAGCAGCGGCGCGTAGCGACTCGATTTCCGTTTTGATTCCGGCTAGCCGCTTCTCCATAGCCGCGACGCTGGCCTCGGCTGCCTGCTTTGCCGTGGTGGCATCCTGGATGGCTTGCTGGATTTCTTCCGCTCGCCGCCGGAAGAGTCCGGGAACGTTCTTCGCGATCAGGTAGCCCATTCCCGCCGCCAGAAGCGCGAAGTTGGCCCACTTCCACCAGATCATCGGATCGCCTTGTTCGGCTTCGTGCGTGGACTCCGGCGCGCCGGCCGGCTCCTGTGCCCGAATAAACGACGCAACTGATAACGCGATCGCGATTACAAACGACGCCCGGCGCATCAAGCGATCTTCCTTTCGAGCAGCGATTGCACAATCTGATCCGCCAGACCGTCAGCTTGGAGAGCCAACTGTTTCTTGGCCGCTGCGACATCCTGATCCAACTGCTGCCGCGCCTGCTGCACCAATTCGCGCGTGCTGTGACGCGCTGCATCCAGCCGCTCACTTTGTTCCGTCAACAAGCGCCTGCGCGCCTCTTCCTGCTCCTGATAAATCGCTTCGCGCGCCTTTCGCAGCTCAGCTTCGATCGCAGCCGCGGTTTGATCGGCCTTGGCCAGCAGCGCTTCGGCTGACTGGCGCGCGCCATCGGTGGCTGCCTTACGCTGAGCTAGGACTTTTTCCAGCGGCCGGAAGAACATCCAGCGCAGATAAACCAACAGGATCAGCAAGAGAACAAGTGTCGGTATGGCCTTTAGCAGAATCCCACCGAGTGCTTGTAAAGTTGATTCCATGAATGTCCTGAGGGAAGGTTAGACTACGAGCAGGCGCTCGCACCCTGTCGACGCGCCTTGAACCGGTATCCCAAACACGTTACCGTAACATAGTTACTGCGATTAATTCAAGGCCGCAAACATAAGATTTTTCGAGGGTTTCGCACAGTTTCTGCGGCACAAACCCCCTCTTAGTAGAATACTCTCTTTAGCGCAAGGAGGCACCATGTCCGAAAAATCTTCGCAGACGTACGCGAACCATGTACGCTGGCATGCACCGTTTCACTTCTTTCTGATACCGGGAACGCTCACGCTCCTGGTTCTTACAATTATCAACGTGGTCAAACATGGCGATAGGCTGGACGCGTGGATTCTGCTGCTGATCGGCGTGTTGGCGCCGGTTGCCTTTCTCCTGATCCGCATCAATCCGTTGCGCGCACAGGACCGGTTGATTCGCTTGGAAGAGCGGCTCCGTCTCGCAGCCCTCTTGAACGAACCGCTCAAGTCACGCATCAGCGAACTAACCGAGCCGCAGATCGTAGCGCTGCGCTTCGCCTCCGACGGCGAAGTGGCCGCGTTGGTAGAACGGGTCTTGAAAAACGGGATGGCGCCCCGCGAAATCAAAAAAACAATCGTAACCTGGCGCCCAGATTTGTTCCGAGTGTAGGGCGGACTTCAGCAGGCTGGAAAACTTGGGGACAGGATCGGATTTCCCACCTGAAATCCCAACCATGAAGGAGTCTTCAAGGCGGAAACTCCGTGCCTGTACCCAAATTTTGCCAGTCGACCACAGGCCCCCTAGCGCTGCAAGTAGTAGTGCACCGCCGGCGTCACCACCAACGACAAAACCATAGACGCCAAAATGCCGCCGATCACCGCAATAGCCAGCGGCTGCAGCATCTGCGATCCCGCCCCTAGCGCCAATGCCAACGGAACCATCCCAGCCATAGTCGCCAACGCAGTCATCAAAATCGGGCGCAGCCTCCGCTCACCGGCTAACAGCATCGCTTCCTCGGGCGCCGCTCCTTCGGCGCGGAACTTCTGATCCGCATCCAGCAGCAGAATCCCATTCTTCGCAACAATTCCGATCACCATGATCAAGCCCATGAAGGAAGAAACATTGAACGTAGTCCTGGTCACCAGCAGCGCCAGAAACACGCCGAAGGTGGAAAGCAGCGCGGACGCGAGAATCGCGAGCGGAGCGCCGAATGTTCCGAACTCAAACAGCAGGACGATGAAAACCAGCACCACGGCCAGAATCAGAACAACCACTAGATCATGGAACGAGCGCTGCTGCTCTTCATAGCCCCCGCCATACACCACACGGATTCCAGCCGGCAGATTGGATTCAGCCACGGCTTTCTTCACCGCCGCAATGCCCGCGCCGAGATTCAACCCTTCCAAGCGCGCCGTCACGGCAACCATCCTCTGCAGATTCTCGCGCAGTATCTCGGTCTGTCCTGCGAGCTCTTCAACCGTTGCTAACGATCCTAGCGTGGCGCGGCTGCCGCTCTGGCTCGAGAGCATGGTGTTGCGGATCGCATCCATCGATACGCGCGTGTAATCGGGAAAGCGCACGCGAATGGGGTAAACACGGTCGTTCAGGATCACGGGCATGGCAGCCGGCTCGCCCTGCAGAATCGCGCTCGCATCCAGTTCTACTTCCTCGGGCGTAAAGCCGGCCCGCGCCGCCACCGTTGGATCGACGTGAAAAACCACCGCCGGACCGCTGATGGTGTTGTCGATGCCGTTCAAAATATCCACCACGCCGTGAATTTTCTTGATCGAGTCAGCCACGCGCGGCGCCCATTCGCGCAGCAGCTCAGGATATTCGGAGAACATCTTGATCACCACCGGCTCCGGCGCGCTGGTCAGGTCGCCGATCATATCTTGCAAAAGCTGGATGAATTCCACATCCAGCAGGGGCTCCTGTTCCTTCACCTTCGCGCGTACGTCGGCAATCACTTCGTCAATGCTTCGGTCGCGGTGCCGCTTCAATTTCACCGTGAAGTCGCCGCGATTGGCTTCTGTCACGGCAGCGAGTCCAAGCTGCAGCCCGGTTCGAAGCGAAGTGGTTTCCACTTCCGGAGTGGCGTGAAGAATTTTCTCGACGTGGGTCAACATGCGGTTTGTTTCAGCAAGCGAGGAGCCCGCTGGTGAAAGATAGTCGAGGATAAACCCGCCCTCGTCCATCGCGGGGAGCAAATCCGAGCCCAGAGCGCGATAGCAGAAATACGAGCCCGCTATCAGGGCCACGCAGAACACGGCCATCGCCCAGGGCCGTTCCAGCGCGACTCGCAAGACACGCTCGTAGACTCGCAGTACCCGTCCGAAGAGGCCGCGACGTTCGGCTTGTAACGGCCGTTCGGGCGGTTTGCGAAGAAAGTAGTGGCTCAGCGTCGGCGTCCACGTAAGCGCCAGCGCGAGCGACGTCAGCAAGGCCACGCCAACCGTAATTGCGAGCGCACGGAAGAAAGTCCCCGTAACACCTGTAATAGAAATCAGGGGCAGGAACACCACGATGGGTGTGATAGTGGACCCCACCAACGGAACCCGAATCTCACGCATCGCACGTTGAATTGCTTCCGCGCGGCTCTGCCCCGAGTCGCGATGCATCACGATGTTTTCCACCACCACGATGGCGTCATCAATCACCAATCCCACCGCGGCCGCCAAACCGCCCAGCGTCATGAGGTTGAAACTTTGATTCAAGACCCGCAGCGCTATGAACGTCACGGCCACTGTCGCCGGAATCACCAGGCCGGCCACGATCGAACTGCCCCAGTCATGCAGGAAAAGAATCAGAATCACGGCTGCCAGCACCAGCCCAATGAGAATCGCGTCCCGCACGCTGCGAATGGAATCGCGAACCAGTTGCGATTGATCGTAGAACGGCTCTAACCGCACGCCCGAGGGCAAGGTCTTGCGAATGTTCTCGACTTCGGAGTTGGCCTCATCCGCCACTAGCACGGTGTTGCTGTCAGGCTGGCGATTGAGATTCAACAGCACCGCTGGCTTTCCATTCGCCCGGACAATCGTGTACACCGGCTTGATCGAATGCAGGACAGTTGCAACGTCGCCAATGCGGACCGGGATTCCGGCCGGCGTAGTTTTCAGCACGATGTTCGCGATGTCGTCGGGCGAGCGAGCCTGGCCGCTGACCAGGCTCAACACCAGTTGATGATTGGTTTCGACCAGTCCAGGCGAGTCGATCATGTTGCTTCGTCGAACCGCGTCTAGCAGCGCCGGAACCGTGACAGTGGTCTGCAGCAGCTTGGCCGGGTCCGGCCGGATTTCGAACTCGGGTTCCTGCCCTCCCTGCACCACCACCGTGGCCACCCCATTCAAGCGGTTCAGCCGCGGTTTCAATTCGTAAGTAGCCAACTCCCAAAGACGCGTTTGCGTCACAGTGTCGGAGGTCAGGCTGTAGCCGAGAATCGGGAAGGCCGCAAAAGTCAGGCGGTCCGATCTGACTTTCGCTGTTTGCGGCAGAGAGGGCTGCACGCGCGCGAGAGCGGCGTTGACCAGCTCCAGCGTCTGGAACATCTCCACTTTCCATGAAAAAAACAAATCGACTTCCATGGATCCGCGGCTGGTGATAGACTGCACTCGCTCCAATCCCGGCACACTGTTCAACGCCTCTTCGATCGGCCGCGTGACGGTGACCAGCATCTGGTCGATCGGAGCCACGCCATTGTCGACACCGACCACAATACGAGGAAAACTCGTC
>JBGPSX010000154.1:0-8273 GCA_041490325.1 Bryobacteraceae bacterium
AAAATCCAGGCCAAGCTGCCAAATCAATGATTCTTTGAGGATAAAACGTTAAACCTTGCAAACGTTTTGGACGATAGACCAAAAAGGGCCCGCGCCCCCTTCGTCCACTATGCCTGAGAAAACCACTGTACTTTCGCCAAGTATCGAGATCGGATCTTCTCCCGCCGTTTCGTTCTTTGAAACCGAAGATAGCGCCGTTGGGCCGGCGTCCATCCTGATCGTCGACAGCGAAGAGATCAACCGCAGGCTTCTCAAAGCCATCTTCAAAACCGCGCCCTATAGAATCCTGGAGGCGCGCCGAGCTTCCGAAGCCACTGCCTTCCTGCAGTCCGAGAAGATCGACCTCGTGATTCTGGATCTCATGCTCCCGGAAATGAGCGGACCGGAACTTTGCCGCTGGATGAAGGCCAGCCGTTCCACGCAATTGATTCCTGTGCTGATGGTGACCAGTGTTCAAGGCACGGAGAACGAGATTGTCGGCATCTCCTCAGGCGCCGACGAATTTCTCATCAAGCCGCTGCATCCGGCGGTGGTGCGCACACGAGTGCGCGCCATGCTTCGCAACAAGGCGCTGGTCGACTCGCTCGAGCAGGCCGAGACCATTCTGTTCGCATTGGCGCAAGCCGTAGAAAGGCGCGACACGTTTACCGGACGCCACTGCCAGCGCCTGGCCGGAACGTCAGTCATGTTGGGTGAAGCGGTTGGCCTCCCTAAGTCCGAACTGGTTGCGCTTTTCCGCGGTGGTTACCTGCACGACATCGGCAAGATCAGCATTCCCGACGCCATCCTCTTTAAGCGAGACATACTCACCCCCGAGGAATGGGAAATCATGCGCAGCCACCCGCTGCGTGGCGAAGAGATTTGCAGGACCATGAAGAGTCTGTGGCCGGTGCTGCCCATCATTCGCAATCACCACGAGCGCTGGGACGGTTCCGGATATCCGGACGGCTTGGCTGGCGAAAACATCCCGCTGCTGGCGCGCATTCTTCAAGTTGCCGATATCTACGACGCCCTCACCACCGAGCGGCCGTACAAACCGGCTCTCGCGCCCAAAGCAGCCTTTGCTGTGATGGAAGAAGAAGTGCGCCGAGGCTGGCGAGATCCCGAGCTCGTTTCGCTGTTCACCAGCACCATCCAAAGCAAACCGTTGGCTGAAGTGCCCTCCATCGAAATGTCACTCGATAACCTGCAGGTCGGCGTTTCCCGTTAGTATCATCTGTATTTGAAATCCCTCGTAGTCCTCAACCAGGAAATTGTTGCGTGCACCCGGTGTCCCCGGCTGGTGGAGTATCGCGCCACTGTCGCGCGCGTTAAGCGCCGAGCCTATCAAGATTGGGAATACTGGGGGCGGCCCGTTCCGGGATTCGGCGATCCGCACGCGCGGCTGCTGCTCATCGGACTCGCGCCCGGCGCACACGGCGCCAACCGCACCGGAAGGATGTTCACCGGCGACAGCTCCGGCGATTTTCTCTACAAAGCTCTGTTCGAGACGGGCTTTGCGTCCAAGCCAACCAGCGTCTCGAGAGAAGACGGCCTGACGCTTCGGGATGCCTACGTCAGCGCCGCAGTCCGCTGCGCTCCGCCGGACAACAAGCCCGCCCTGGATGAAATCCGCAACTGCCGCCCGTATCTGGAGCGCGAGCTCGGCCTGCTCAAGAATCTGCGCGTCGTGGTTGCGCTCGGCCGGCTGGCCTTCGATGTGTACTTGCGCATCCTGCGCGACCAGGGCAAGATCGCCCGGCCGTCCGCCTTCGAATTTGCTCACGATCGCGAGCACTCCACCGGCGCCGGGCATCCGCTGTTAATCAGCTCCTACCATCCCAGCCAGCAAAACACGTCCACCGGCAAGCTCACGGCGGCGATGTTACGGGCCGTGTTCCTGCGCGCCCGCCGCCATCTTTCCTGTTGACATTCGACAAGAGTGCGGCTACTCTTGTAGACACTCGACAAGAAGCCATGAGTCAAACCAAGCCGGATTTACTGCAAGGCACCCTCGATCTGCTGGTGCTGAGAGTTCTGGAACTCGAGACCATGCATGGCTGGGGAATAGCGCAGCGCATCCAGCAGGTTTCTCAGGAAGTGCTGCAAGTGAATCAAGGATCGCTCTATCCGGCGTTGCATCGCCTGGAGTACCAGGGCTGGATTCGCTCCAAATGGGGCGCTTCGGAAGCCAATCGCAAGGCTAAATTCTACGAACTGACCGCCACCGGCCGCAAACAGCTTTTAGCCGAACGGTCCAACTGGGAACGTTACGCAACCGCCATCGCGCGGGTACTGAGAACAGCTTAGGAGGGCATCGGTGGCCGGCTCAAGATTTCGGTTCTGGAAATCGCTATTCGCTTTTTTGCAAGAGCGCCGCTTGGAAAACGACCTGGATGCCGAGGTCAGCTTCCACCTGGAAATGCAGATCCGCCAGAACATCGAATCGGGCATGCATCCCGAGGAAGCCCGCTATGCCGCGCGCCGGTTGTTCGGCGGCCTCGATCAACTCAAGGAACAGTGCCGCGATGAGCGGCGCGTGAATTTCTTCGAGAGCCTCATTAGCGATATCCGCCAGGGCCTTCGCCAACTCCGCAGGAATCCGGGATTCACCATCACCGCCGCCGCAACCCTGGCGCTTGGAATCGGAGTGAACACCGCGATTTTCAGCATCGTCAACGCCGCACTGGTCCGCCCCTTGCCTTTCGCCGATCAGGATCGTCTGGTGTTCGTCTGGGAGACCAGGAGCGACAAGAGCTCCGGCAACGTCCCCAGCGCACCCGGCAATTTTCTGGACTGGCGCGCTCAGAGCCGCTCGCTGGCCGCCTTGGCCGCGACCGCGGATACCGAATTCAATCTGACCGGCGAACAGGAGCCGGAGCGCGTTACCGGCGGCGCAGTGTCGGCCAATTATTTCGACCTGTTGGGCATGAAACCGGCCCTGGGCCGAGCCTTCCGCCCGGACGAAGATCTTCCCTCGGCCGCGCCGGTCGTAATTCTGACGCACGGCTTCTGGCAGCGCCGCTTCGGCGGGGATCCCGCGATCATCGGCAAAAAGATCACCCTGGACGCGAAGCCTCACACCGTAATCGGCGTGCTTCCAGGCGAGTCTTATTCCGGCTTGGAACAATTCTACGTCCCCTTTGTGATGCAGCCGGGCGCGAGAGAAGACCGCTATGGCCATTGGCTCGGCGTCATCGCGCGCGTGCAGTCCGGTTACAGTATTGAGCAGGCCGAAGGCGAGATGAATCTAATCGCCCGGCGGCTCGCCAAAGACCATCCACAAACAAATACCGGATGGGGAATTCACCTCGTTCGCTTTCGCGACGAAGTCGCGGGATTTCTGCGGCCTGCGCTGCTGCTGTTGCTCGGCGCCGTAGGCTTTGTCCTGCTCATCGCCTGCGCGAATGTCTCGAACCTGCTGCTGGCACGCGCCGCCCCGCGCCAAAGGGAAATGGCGATTCGTCTGGCACTGGGCGCAGGCCGATGGCGATTGATGCGCCAATTGCTGACGGAAAGCCTGCTCCTTTCGCTCTTCGGCGCCGCCTTGGGATTGCTGGCAGCGCGCTGGGGACTCAATATTCTTTTGACCGCCGCGCCGCGTGCCGTCGTTGCGCAATTTCCTTACTTAAAGACCATTCCCATCGACACGGTTGTGCTGAGCTTCACTATTATTCTGTGCGGGCTCGCGGCCATCCTGTGTGGTTTCACGCCGGCGCTGCATGTTTCCCGGCGCGATCCCCAGCAAACGCTGCAAGCCGCCAGTCGAGGCTCCACCATGAGCCGCTTCGGTCAGCGAGTCCGCGCCGCCTTGGTCACCGCCGAACTCGGACTCGCGATGATTCTGCTAGTGGGCGCAGGTCTCGCGCTGCGCAGCTTGCTGCATGTCGTTGAGGTGAATCCGGGATTCAACCCCGACCATCTCCTGACCATGCGAATCTCGCTTTCGCCCGCGAACTACAAAGAGCGGCGCCACATGATTCATTTTCACGAGGAACTAATTCGTGGGCTCCGCTCCATTCCCGGTGTTGTGAACGCCAGCACGGCGACAGTGGCGCCCCTAAGCGGAATGGGGCATCCCAGCACCTTCGGAATTGTGGACCGCCAAACTCCCTCCTGGCGCGCGCCCACCGCGCAAGCTCTCTCCATCGGACCGGCCTACTTTGCAACCATGGGCGCGCCGCTTCTGGCCGGCCGCGCACTCAGCGGCGAGGACACCGAGAAAGCTCCCAAGGTTGCGCTCGTCAACGCGACACTCGCGCGCAGCTTTTTCCCCAACGAGGATCCGATCGGCAAGAAAATCGTAATCTGGCGGGAATCCCCGGAGCCGCGCGAAATCGTGGGCGTGGTGGGCGATCTTCGCGACTATGCGCTGGACCGGCCGGCCTGGCCACACATTTATCTGCCCTTCGCCCACAATCCACAGCTCGAGATGAGCGTGGTGATGCGCGCGTCTTCCGATCCCTTGCGCCTGATAGCGGATGCGCGCCGCGTCATCGCTTCCATCGATCGCGATGTCCCGGTCTTTGACGTCATGACCATGCACGAGCTGATCGGCAATTCCCCGACGCTAGCCTTGCGCCGCGTGCCATCCCTCCTGATGGCGGTGCTGGCGGGCGCCGCTTTGCTGCTGGCCGCGGTCGGGATCGCGGGCGTGATGTCGTCCATGGTCGGCCAGCGGACTCAGGAAATCGGCATTCGAATGGCGCTGGGCGCGGCCCGGTCCAGGGTCATCTGGATGGTCTTGCGCGAGAGCCTGAAGCTGGTCTCGATCGGGCTGGCCATCGGCCTGCCACTGTCGCTCGTTTTGACACGGCTCATGACGAAATGGTTGTTCGGCGTCGAGCCTTTGGACGCGGTCACATACTTGAGCGTGCTGTTGATGCTCATCGCTGTAGCTCTGATCTCGTGCTATCTACCGGCGCGACGTGCGGCCGATGTCGATCCCATGACCGCGCTTCGGTTTGAGTAACAACAAGACTGCTGGTACTGGTACGAACCCACATTTTCTGACAGGCAAATCACAACTTCCGTTCTTGTGGCCGCACGGGTGCAAGTCTACACTGGAACGGAATCATGCTTTGCCGATTGCTCCGCATCAGCTCGGCTTTTGTAACCTTCAGTTTCCTGTGCCTTGCCGCTGACGATCTCAAGCCGGAATGCAATCGACAAAACCACGGACGGATGTGGCCCGAGGCTGCTAATCATGATCTCAAACTGATGACTCAGCTCTCGCATTGCGGTGAGTTGCAAATTTGTGGCAGGGGAGTCTGGCGTTACCACTGGCAATCTCCTACCGTGCGGCTCGATCAGCTTCGCGGCGGATCCAAGCTCCCCAAGCCTGCCGGCTGCGAGGAACGTGTCGAAGCCACTGCATCAGCTCCCGGGGCGCCGCCCGCCGGCAACTAGACCGGGACTCACCTTTCGGTGGTGCTATCCTGAAATCTCTCCGGCAGGCCGCCCTGCTGTCTGAAGTATGCCCAAGCTGAGTTACACCACAGCAAGCGGAATCACCGTAACCCGCGAGGAGTCCGGTATCCCTTTCAAGAAGGGCCTCAAGCACCTGCAGCGCAAGCTGGATCGCTACCGGGGAATCTATCTTTCGTCAGGCTATGAATATCCGGAGCGATATTCACGCTGGGATGTAGCGTCCATTTGTCCGCCCATCGAAATCGTCGCCGCAGGACGCGAACTCAAGATCCTGCCGCTCAACCAGCGCGGCGAGGCGCTGAATCGGATCCTGTTCCCGCTGCTCGAAAGGCACCCGCACTGGGAGCACTTCGCGCTGGATGGCGCGGTTCTTGGCGGTCGTCTCAACCCATTGCCGGCGCTGTTCCCTGAAGAAGAACGCAGCAAGCAACCTTCTGCATTTTCGATTCTGCGCACGCTGATCGAAGAGTTCCGCAACAAGCAGGATGCGCGACTGGCGCTGGTGGGCGCATTCGGCTACGACCTGCTGTTCCAATTCGATCCCATCGAACTCCAGCTACCGCGAGATGGTCACAAAGATTTGCGCCTGTTCCTATGCGACGACATTTACTACATGGATCGCAAGAAAGAGCAGATTGAGCGGTATCGTTACGACTTCGAGCGCGACGGCGTTTCCACCGCAGGACTTCCGCGCAACGGTAGCGCCATCCGGCCCGCCAGGCAAGCGCCATCCAGCGAAATTACTTCGGATCACAGCCAGGAAGAATACATGGCCAACGTCGAAGTGGTGCGTGAAGGCATGCGTCAGGGAAACTATTACGAAGTCGTCCTGCGCCAGACCTTTCAGGCCAAGTTTTCCGAGAGCCCTTCGGAGTTGTTTCAGCGGATACAGCTTGCCAGCCCGAGCCCCTACGAGTTCTTTCTACAACTCGGCGACGAGCAACTGATCGGCGCATCGCCCGAAATGTTCGTTCGCGTGGAAGGCAATCGCGTCGAGACCTGCCCCATCGCCGGGACCGCGCGCCGCACCGGCGATCCCTTGCGTGACGCCGAAAACATTCGCGAGCTGCTGAATTCCACCAAAGAAGAGTCTGAGCTGACCATGTGCAGCGACGTCGATCGCAATGACAAGTCGCGCGTGTCTGTGCCCGGATCGGTGAAGGTGATCGGGCGCCGCCTGATCGAGTCCTACGCCGGAGTTTTTCATACCGTCGATCACGTCGAGGGCATTCTCCAGCCCGGCTTCGATTCTCTGGACGCGTTTCTCACGCACATGTGGGCGGTCACCATCATCGGCGCGCCGAAGAAAGCCGCCGCGCAGGCCATCGAGAATCTCGAGAAGGACGCGCGCGGATGGTACGGCGGCGCGGTCGGCATGTTGTCGATGAATGGCGACATCAACACCGGAATTCTGATCCGCACCATCCATCTGCGCGATGGCGTCGCGCGCTATGGAGTTGGCGCCACGCTTCTATATGATTCAATTCCCGAGATGGAAGAGCAGGAAACGCGGCTGAAGGCCACTGGTTTTTTCCGTGCGTTGCGCGCTCCCTCCGCGATTGCGGAGCCTGTGGCGGCGTCGCGCCCGGGCAAGGGCATCAAGCTCCTGCTCGTCGACAACGACGATTGCTTTATTCACACGTTATCGAATTACGCGCGGCAAACCGGCGCCGAAGTAGTCACTTATCGCGCCGGTATTCCTGGCGACCTGATCCTGAAAATCCAGCCTCAACTCATTCTGATTTCGCCGGGGCCTCGCCGGCCAGCCGATTTCGGCGTGCCGGATCTGGTGAAATTCGCCGCCCGTACCGGTATTCCCGTTTTCGGCGTGTGTCTTGGACTGCAAGGAATCGTGGAGGCCTTTGGCGGCGAACTCGGCGTGCTTGATTACCCCATGCATGGCAAGCCTTCGACCGTGGTGCATTTCAACAAAGGCGTCTTCGAGGGACTGCCCGAGCGTTTCCAAGTCGGCCGCTATCACTCGCTATTCGCGCGCAAAGAAACGTTCCCGGCCTGTCTGGAAGTGACTGCTGAGTCGGAAGACGGTGTCATCATGGGCCTTCGACACCGCGACCTGCCCATCGAAGCCGTGCAGTTCCATCCCGAATCCATCCTCACGCTGAACGGCGACTGCGGCCTTCGCCTGATCCAAAACGTTGTGGCCCGCGCAACCGCCTGTTCCGCCCGAGCCTGAAGTAAATTGGTGGCAGGATCGGTTTCCCCCGACTGGTAAATTGGGGGCAGGATCGGATTTCCGCCAGCTTAAATCCCAACCATGGAGAAGTCTTCAAGGCGGAAACTCCGTGCCTGTACCCAATTTGCTTCCGCCACGCCGCCCCCGGGCTGCTAGCCCTCCGCCCGTGAATCGCGCCGTCGAATCCGATACAGTCGAATGAGTATGCTGCTCGCGTTCTTCCTGCTGGCTTCGCTACCCAACTGGGTTCCGGCGCGCTGGAATTCCGGCGATCCAAAGTCGCTCGCGCTGCTGGCGGGAACGCCGATCAATTGCGTCCTGCTCGAAAGCGCTTCCTGGAACGCCGATTTCACCCAGGCCGCTGCAGCGCGCGACATCGCCACGCTCGGCGTGCTGCGTCCCGGTAGCGATCCCGCCGATCTGGCTCGCCGCGCGGCTCAGTTCAAGATGAACGGCGTGGTGCTGGAGGGCGAGTACTCACCCGAGCAGGTCGACCAGGTTCGAACCGCGCTCGGGGGGAGTTCGCTCACGGTCATCGAACTTCCCATTCGCCGGCGCATGCGCTTGGACAGCCGCGACCCAATTCTCGGAACATCGCAAGGCCTTTGGCCGGGCATCGAGATTGAACACGGCGGCGTAGTCCAGACCGGGCCCACCAGCAATCCCTGGA
>JBGPSX010000155.1:0-8248 GCA_041490325.1 Bryobacteraceae bacterium
ACCATCTGGCGCTGGCGCGAAGCATTCCAAAACGATTTTGCGGCTCGAATGGATTGGACCATTGCCGATTACGGTCACGCGAATCACAATCCCGTGCTCGACGTAAACGGCAAGGCGGGAACCGCGCCGATTGTAATGGATGCGGAAGTGGGACAACCGCTGGTCTTGGATGCGAGCAAGAGCCACGATCCGGATGGCCAGAACCTGCAATACACATGGTTCCACTATGCCGAAGCCGGTTCAACGGGGGCGAGTCTCGCTGATGTTAGCATCGCCGGCGCCAATACTCCCAAAGCAGTCGTGACACCCACCACGGTCTGTCGTCCTCAATGGCTACCGAGAGCCGGCACTTGTTCGGGCACGGGAACGGCGCACATCATCCTGGTAGTCACCGACAACGGATCGCCTCGGTTGACATCGTACCGGCGGATCATCCTGAACGTTCACGCCACCCGCGCTCCAAACTAGCCTGGACTCCAGAACGGTTCCCGGGCCGGTATGAATTGAATCGGAATTTCAGGGATAAACGTCCTGAGCCACTCCGCGCAATACTTCATTCCGCCTTGCTCGGAAACTACATGGCCGAGCACGATCAAGGCTTTCTGGTCACCCTTCGTTATGCAATCCTGCACATACTCGACCAACTCCCACTCGCGCGTCTCGCCGGCGATAAAGAGATCCACACCAGGTTCCCGGAACTGGGGGATGCCCGGCATGCGGCTCACGAATCCCCAGCTTGCCCTGACCCGATGAATCGGTAGCTTGGGATCGCCGATCACACGCATCGTGCGAATGTTGAGCCGGGACTGAATCTGCTTGGCTAGTTTCTGAAGCGCCACTCCCGGAAATGTAAACCGGCGTGGATCGCCCGGATCCGCGTTCCCGGTCCAACCGAGTTCCCGCAGCATGCCTGTCGCAATTCCATCTGGCTTACGAGCATGCCAGTGATCATGAAAATGAAACACCGCCAGCCCATGCTCACGAATGAAGTTCATTTTGAATAGATAGGTGGAATCGTCCGCAAGGTCGGCGGTCTGATCCTGATGCAAGTAGAACGGAGTCTCGTGCGTTATGACCAGGTTCGTTCCCGCAGCGGCCGCGCGTTTCAGTACGTCGAGCGTCGCCATCATCGTAGTTGCGATTCCCTTCACGGGAAGATCCGCATTTCCTGCAACGATTTTGTCGACCGTCTCCGAGCGCCAGGGAACGCCAACCATCTTCTGAATCCGCGCGATAACACCAGTCGCCGTCAGCGTCGCTCCAGACTGCTGAGGTCGGGCGGCCTGAGCGCCGGCAATACCGACTCCAGCGAGCATGACCTCTCGGCGTGAAATAGTTTGGTCTTTCATTGGTTTCAACGATGGAAGTTACTAGCCACCCTCCGCCGGGCGGGCGATGAACAGTCCTCGGTCCGACAAAGCTGCCGGATCGAACGTGCACCGAAGGCCCGCCGAATTGAAATGCGACTCCATCGTTTCTGTCGGGACTAGCGCCAACCGATGAACTTCCTCTGCGTTTCTGACTCCTTCATTAGTAGCGATCAAGTAGTGGAAGTGAAGGACCGAAACGTTGCCTTCCTGTTGCGACACATTCATTCGGCACACCTTAAGATCTGGACGGTCCACCGTGATCATGTGTGGCCGCCCTGCCTTGTAGGCCGCCGGAGAAAGCCAAGGCTCTACCAGGATGACTCCGCCCGGGGCCAGATGCCTGCGAAAACATGTCAACGCCGCGATGATGTCCTGTGGTGTCAGCAGATATCCGATCGAACTGAAGAGGCATTGCACGACATCGTAGCGCTTCTCCAGTTGAAACGATCGCATGTCGGCGACGGAGAAACTGCCCGCTGGATTCTTGGCTTGCGCAATCTCAACGAACTTGGGCTCCAAGTCGATACCATCAATTTCGAAATCGGCCGACAAAAGACTGGCATGCTCACCCGTTCCGCAAGCGATATCCAGAATCGTATTGGCACCCGGCCGTTCCCTTGCGATGACCTGCCGTATCTTCAATACTTCGCCGGCGTAGTCCTTGAAAGCATAAATGGCGTCGTAAATCTCAGCCGTAAGAGAAAACATCGAGATCTCCCGCGTGACCTGGGTAAGTTCTGATTGTAAGGCCAGGGATCGGCGGAGCGATGTCCTGATATGCTCAGCCCATGATCCGACTCAGTGTCATGTACCCCGCAACTCCAGGATCCCGATTCGACTGGAACTATTATCTCGGTCCTCATCTTGCCCTCTCGCGCAGGCTCCTCACTGAGCGAGGGCTAGTGCGGACTGAGATCGACCGAGGAATCGGCGGCCTTCCCCCAGGCGCGCCTCCGCCCTACCACGCAGTTGGTCACCTGTTCTTTCGTACCATGGCCGAGTTGGAGAGCGCATTGACGGCCACGGCCGCCGAGTTCATCGCAGACGAGCCAAACTACACGAGCGTTCCGAGCGTGCTGCAAATCAGTGAAGTCGTCGAGCAGGAGAGTACTGACTGACGATCCGGACGCGATCATAGTTTTGACGCGTCAGCGCAACCGCCAGCAAAATCGCTGCGCTGCCTCCCTCGCCAGGTATCCGTGGTGTCGAAAGCTTCACCCAGCGAATGCGCGCCCGTCCATCCCTGCATCTCACACCAACGTGTACACCTTGGCTTCCCAGGAGAACAGGGGCTCCCGGCCCACCGATTCGGGTTCGACGAGCCGGTCCTGCGTAACTTCGCGCCAGCGTTTCCCGGGCGGCGTCGCCGGCCAGTTCGGCACGCGGTATTCACCTCCCAGACCGCCGTCGCTCACGAAGTCTGAGAAATTCGCAATCACGACCACCGGCGTCTGCGCGTCGTTGCCGCGACGCCAAACCAGTACGCGCTTACCGTTGAAATCGGTGTGAATGAAGCGTGTGTCGTTTTCCGATAATGCCGGGCTTTCGGTTCGGGCTTTTACCAGCCGCGCGACATAATTGAAGATCCGTTGTCTCCAATCGTCCTGTAACCGGCTGAAGTCTACCGGGTCCACCTGCTTGCCGCCGTCTTGGGAAACATGGCCCTGGCTGTCGAACCGGTCGTGCTGGTCGGCGAACTCTTCACCCGCAAGAATCATCGGCACGCCGACGCTTGTGAGTAGGCACGCAAATGCAAGCTTCACTCGGCGCTCAATATCCGTAACGCCCGAACTGTTAAAGAAATTGAACAGCCGCTCCTTGCGAAACCCCTCGACATCGTGCGAGGTCAGATAGTTGATCGCCTGAGAGCCGTCGTTAAATGAAAGCGCGCGACAGTCGATGGCCCTCCGCACCGTTTCCTCGAAACTCAAGCCATCCTCTGTCTGACCAATTAAGGCGGCGCGGATCAAGGCCCGGAACCTGTCGTTCCATAGCCCGTCCAGCCGGCCTTGGGTCAGCAATGCCATCGGTTCCGAGAGCTCTTCTCCCACGACGAGAAAGCGCTCGTCCGCACCGTCCCCCAGCCCCTGGGCCACCCAGCGCTCCTTCCAAAGGTCGCGGGCACGATTCTTAAAGTCGCGAATGAAATCCCAGTTTGCGACGTTTTCGACACTGTCCATCCGTATACCGTCGATTCGAATGTCGCGCATCCACCGCGTCAGGTACGTGTACATGTACTGGCGTGCGGGGACAGTCGTAATGTTGTTTCCCGATATAGGGTCATACTTGGGCGAGGCCAGTTCACGCGTGTAACGGAACAGGGTGCTGCCGAAACCATCCCGGACATCCCGGTGCCCGTCGGCACGCCCGGAAGTCAATGCATCCGGATCGTCGAGATGGTCCTTGGCGTCTTCGATGCAGAAACCGTCGAAATCGATCGTTTGATTTGGATCGACACGGCCGAACGCCATCACCATGTCCACAAAGAAGCGGATGCCGCGCTGATGAGACGCAACCACCAGCGCTGCGATATCCGTGTTCGCAGTGGGTGAGGAGTTGCCTTCGGGAAAGCCAAGGTCATGATCGGGCGCCAGGAAGTGGGCCGTGTCGTAGCCCCATTCACGCTTGAAGAAACTGTCGGCGGGCGGCAGCAGTTCGAGCGCGTTCACACCGAGCTCGGCCAGGTAAGCACGGCCAATCTCCGTAATCGGCATGCCCTCGAAATTTGCACCCCCGACGGTCTCGTCCAGCAGCGCCCGAACGTCACGAAACGTGCCGACAGCCCGTTCGTTATGGCCTTGTCCCTGAGAGCGAGTCCAGGCGGTCGGCAGTTCGTAGATAACGAGGCGATTGTTCGGGGGCAAACGATTGAGCGGCACATCGGCGCTGAAATCGGGCTTCTCGCCGCTAGGGTCGCACACGCTAAGCTGGGCGCCTGAAAACTGAACTACTGCGGCAGGCTGATTTCCAGAATCGGCCGTCAGACGCCAGTCCACGGTATGAGCCGCAGGGTCGGAGCAACGCACGGTGCGCGATTGGTTGCGGTGCGGATGAGTGTCTTCAACTTCGAACCAGTAGTGAATGATGTCACCGTCGGCGAACCCGCACTCGGTGGCCGCGATTTGCCACAAGCCATTCACGTCCGGCGCCGGTTTCATTGGGAGCTGGCGTGCGCCACCCAGGGTCGGGGGATTTCCATCCTGAAATTTCCCAAAGATCAGCAGCGGCGGCGCTAACGATTCGTTCGGGCGCCAGAGAAGGAAATGGGAGGCTCGTCGGGCGAGTAAGTCGGCGCCGAGAGGCATGAGGCTTCTATCATGCCACTACTCGATACAGAGCGGAGACCCTGCGCGGGGCCAGGCAACCGTCCCCGAAATATCCCGAGTTTGATCTAGTGCGCCAACGCCACAGCCAGCAAAATCGCGCGCTGCGTCCCCCGCCAGGAATCCGTCGTGTCGAAAGCCTCGCCCAGCGAGTGCGCGCCGGTCCCTTTGCCGCCGCCACTAATCGTGATGGCCGGAATGTTCATGTTCATCGGGACATTCGAATCGGTGGATCCTTCGCGCAGCACCTCCTCGATGCCCAGCGTGCGCGACACCGCCAGCGCCGTCAGTATGATCGGCGAGCCCGCCGGCGTCTGACCAGCCGGACGAATGCCGACCAGTTCTGGCGACACCGTAAGCTTGCCCCGATTGTTCCAACGGCGATTCTCTTCATCCACAGCGGCGCGTACCGCGGCATTGAACTTCTCGTCCACGGCTTTCAACGACGCCACATCCGCGGAGCGCATGTCCATCTCCATCCAAGCCTCGAATGGAATCGAGTTGACCGACGTTCCGCCGCCCACCCGGCCGACATTGAACGTGGTCTTGGGATTCGACGGAACTTCGAACTCAGAAATTCTCGCGATCGCGCGCCCCATGGCGTGAATCGGGTTCGCCATTCCAAAGGCGCCGTAGCTATGGCCTCCGGGCCCTTTGAAAGTCACGCGGTAGCGCAAGCTGCCGACGCCGATGTTCGTCATGCCGAGTCCGGTGCCGTCCACCGAAATGAATTTGTCGATCTCGCCCTTCATACTTTCGTAGAACAGATTCTTCACGCCCCGAAGATCGCCCAATCCCTCCTCGCCAACGTCCGCGACAAAAGTAATCGTGCCCGGCGTTTGGACATGCGCTTCGTTCAGCGCCTGAATCGTCGACAGCATGACGGTGAGTCCACGGCAATCGTCGCCAATCCCGGGACCCTTCAGGATGTTGCCTTCGCGCGTGACCTTCACGTTGGTACCTTCCGGGAACACTGTGTCGAGATGCGCGCTGAAGACCAAGTTAGGATGAGCCGATTGCCCGGGACGCACGCCGATCACATTCCCGGCTTTGTCGATTCGCACGTTCTTCAAGCCGAGTTGAATGAACAGGCGCTGCAATTCCAGACCACGCTCGGTTTCCTTGAAAGGCGGCGCCGGAATTTCGCAAATGCGGACCTGCTGCTCGATCGCCGCGGGCTCGTTCCGCTTGGCTGCGTCCAGCGCAGCTTTCACGGTCGCGTCTTTCAGCAATTCCGTCGGCTCCTGAGCCGTGCAGAGAACAACGGCTGCGAGCAATAAGATAAATGCCTTCATGAGTTCACTCCTGTGGAAGCGCGAACGCCATCAGCGCGGCCTGGTCTCCAGTTCCAGTCGCGATCACAACATATTGACGGCCGTTGGCGGTGCTGTACGTCATCGGCGTCCCCGTGGTGCGCACACCCAGCGGATAAGTCCAGAGATCCGCGCCGTTGGTTTTGTCGACCGCGTGGAAAGCAGTGTCTCCGCCGCCCGCGAACACGATGCCGCCTTTGGTCACGATCGCGCCTTGCACACCCGCGGCGCCGAGCTTGGCCGGCAGTCTCACATTGCGGAGCGCCGGGTGCGCGCGCAATCGCGCATCATCACCGAAGGGAACCTGCCAGGCAATATCGCCTGTATTCAGATTGATTGCGGTGAGATGTCCGTACGGCGGCTTCAATAACGGAATGCCGTCATGAAATGTGGCGTTGAACTGGCCCATCGCATACGGCGCGTCGGTTGTCGCCGACTTCTCCGGCTGCACCAAACGCGCGAGAGCGGGCGAGTTGGACGTCTTGACGTACAGCATTCCAGTTTCGGGATCGAATGCTCCGCCGCCCCAATTCGCGCCGCCGATCACGCCTGGCCGCATAACCGTCCCTTGCAGACTGGGCGGAGTGAACAGCGGTCCAAGCCGGTATTTCTTCAGCTCGGCCTGCGCTTCGGCGCGCAGCTCCGGCGTCAGGTCGAATGCATCATTGAGCGAAACCCCTTGCGGTGAAATCGCGGCCGGGCGCGTTGGGAATGGCTGCGTCGGCCACGGCTTCTCTCCAGGAACGTCGCTCGACGCAACCGCGCGCTCTTCGATCGGCCACACCGGTTTGCCCGTCACTCGATCGAACACATAAACGAAGCCCATCTTGGTCAACTGGACCACGGCGTCGATCTTTTTCCCATTCACGTGAATCGTAACCAGCCCGGGCGGCGACGGCATGTCGTAATCCCAAAGACCGTGATGCACCAGTTGGTGATGCCATTTGCGTTCTCCGGTGCTTGCGTCCAGGCATACCAGCGATTCGGCGAACAGGTTCGCGCCCGGACGACGGCCGCCGTAGAAATCGTTGCTGGGAGTGCCGATGGGCAGATAAACCAGTCCGCGCGATTCGTCCAGCGACATCGGCGGCCAGACGTTGGTGTGGCCGGTGAACTCGGCCGAACCATCGCCCCATGTGTCGTTGCCGAATTCACCTTTGTGCGGCACTGTGTGGAAGCTCCAGACAAGCTTGCCGGTGCGCGCGTTGAAGGCACGCACGTCACCGGGTGGATCCTTAGGAAACACCAGCCGGTCCGCTACGCCGTTGCCGAGGATGACTAGATCCTTGTATACGACCGGCGGCGACGTATTGGTGTACTGTTTCGGATCTACCTCCCAGCGAAAACCGTTGGTCAGCGTGATGACGCCGTTGTCGCCGAAGCTTTCCACCGGCTTCCCTGTTTCCGCATCGAGCGAGATCAGGCGCGAGCGGCTGTTCATAAATACGCGCAGGCGACCGCTTTTCGCATCGCGCCACAATGCCACGCCGCGATGCACAAAGCCGGTTCCGTTTGGGACTTGCCCGTCGAGATAAGCTTTCGGATCGTAAGACCAGCGCTTCTGGCCGGTGTCGGGATCGAGCGCGACCACGCGATTGTAGGGAGTGCTGAGATACAACGTGCCGCCAACCATAAGTGGTGTCGCTTCAAAGATGCCGGGTGAGGTTTTGTATTCCTCCAGGCGCTTCTCGCCCGTCTTCCATTCCCACGCTATTTTCAGTTTCGCGACGTTCGCGTGATTTATTTGATCGAGCGGCGAGTACTTCATGCCGCCTTGGTCGCCGCCGTAGAACGGCCATTCGTGGCTTGCGGGTGTCGCGGTGATGGCGATCAAGACTATGAGGAGGGCAAACACGGACAGTTGAATGGCGCGAGACATTTCCATTGATCTTACCTTCTGCAGAGGCGTTCACAGCGCGGCATAGCCGCAACCAAAAAAGAAGGCGTTCCTGATTCCGTAAGATCGTTGTTGTTATTCGAAGACAGACAACGCAACGGAGGAACGCCCATGAATAAGTTTATCGCGAAGTTTTCCGAGCAGATCGAAGGCGGGATCACCGGTTTTGACCGGCTGGTGTTGCGCGGCACACTGCGCGCCATAGCCTACGAGTTGGGGATGAAGACATACTTGTGGCATAGCCAGGTACTACTGAAGGACTTTGGCCGGCACGTGGAGCAGACCAGTCAGGCGCTGAAGGCGGCCGCAACGGAGGCAGCGCAACGAGCCGGTCGACCGGTGCAG
>JBGPSX010000156.1:0-8237 GCA_041490325.1 Bryobacteraceae bacterium
AGCCCCATCACTGCGACTCACGCTCGCTCGGCTACATGCTGAACAGGCAATTTACATGCTGAACTCCTCTCAGTTCACAAGATCAGCCAGACTTATCCTGGCTTACCGACCAAAGGGACTGTTAAAAATCAGCCCACCAAACGATTATTGGAAACCGCTCCCTGCGGTCACGGCTCGGAATCGACGCTAACGCATCTAATCGCGAACAACGGTATACAGCCGCTAACCGAGCCGTGACCATAGGGAGCGGTTTCAAATAAAAATGAAGCGGTGCCTTCCTCCGGCTACGTTATTTCACGAGCGCGCTCGAGTTGCGCGCGAAGTTGAGAACCAGCGATGGAAAGATCCCGAGGATCAGCGTTCCAAGCGCTGTGGCCCACAGCGTGGTCACAATGCCCGGGCTGAGCGGCTGCAGCGTCAACGTGGCCTCGCCCGGTTCCTTCATGTACATCACCACCAGGATGCGCAGGTAGTAATAGGCGGCCACTGCGCTGTTCAACAAGCCCAGTATCGCCAGCCAGATCAGGTTGGCGTCCAGCGCTGCCTTGAAGATGTAGAACTTGCCGAAAAATCCGCCCGTCAGCGGAATCCCAATCAGCGACAACAGGAAGATCGTAAACAAAGCCGCGGTCATGGGCTGCTTCCAGCCTAGTCCTGCAAGATCCTCTATATTGACGAACCGCTCGCCCTGCCTGGAGAAATGCGTGACGACGGCGAACGCGCCGATATTCATCAGCGCATAGGCGGCCAGATAGAACATGGCGGCGGCCACGCCGATCTGACTGTGCGCGGTGATCGCGACCATCACATAGCCGGCATGCGCGATCGAGCTATACGCCAGCATCCGCTTGATGTTGGTCTGCGTCAACGCGGCGAAATTTCCAATCACCATGGTGAGCAGCGCTGACGACCACACGAACGGCTCCCAACGCGCGGTGATGGGTTGAAACGCCGTCATGAAGACGCGCAGGAAGACCGCGAATGCGGCGGCTTTCGGACCAGCCGACATGAACAGCGTCACCGGTGCGGGCGCGCCTTGATAGACGTCCGGCGCCCAGATCTGAAACGGCGCCGCGGACACCTTGAATGCGAAGCCGACGAACATGAGCGCGGCCGACGTGCTGGCCAGGATGATGTTGCGCTGCGTGCCCGGCGTCATCAGGGACGCGCGAATGTTCTCGAGATTCGTGCTGCCGGTAACGCCATAAATCCAGGCAATGCCGTAAAGCAGAAATGCCGTCGCGAACGATCCCAACAGGAAATACTTGAGCGCGGCTTCGTTGTTGCGCTTATCGTCGCGCAGGTAGCCGGCCAGAACATAGGTCGCGATGGACGAGATCTCCAGTCCGATGAAGATCATGATCATCTCGTTGGCGGCCGACATTATGCATTGACCAGTCACTGAAAAGAGCAGGAGCACGTAGTATTCAGCCGACGCAGCGTGCTCACGCTTCAGATACTGGGACGACGACAAGACCGTCAACATCCCGACACCGATCACCAACACCCGAAAGAACGTTGCGAAACCGTCCACGATCAGCATGTTGGCAAACGAGGTCCCCGGGACATTGTTGGCTGCCACGGTGGCGCCCAGCGCGGCCACGAAGGCTGCAAACGTCAGGCTAGAGAATGCGGTCCGCTTATTCCCGCCCAATATCGGCTCCAGCACCATGATCAACGTGCCAGCCACGGTCAGGATAATCTCGGGCAGGATGCGAAGGTAGTCGTCGCCCGTGGGCACGAAGTTAGCGAACATGGGCGACATCCTTCCTGACATCCGAGGGCGAGCTGTGTTGCACGTGAATGTCGCGCCTGGCGTCGATTGGCCCGAGCAGCACGGCGTTCGATGACGAGATCGGCGGAATGAAACTCTGGGTGAACGTGCCCATCCAAACCATCAGGACAATGAGAGGAACGATGATGGCGTATTCGCGGAAATTCAAATCCGGCATGTGGTGGCTTAGATCTTCGGAGGCGCGGCCAAAGAAGAGGCGCTGGTACAGCCACAGCATATAGCAGGCGGAGAGAATGACGCCGATCGCGGCGAACACAGTCCACTTGAAGTTGACCAGCGCGGCGCCCTGCAGAACCAGAAACTCGCCAATGAAATTATTGAGCGTCGGAAGGCCGATGCTGGCGAGCATGGTGATCATGAACACCATCGCGAGCTTTGGAGCGGGCGTCGCAGCGCCGCCATAGGCCGAGATTTCGAGCGAATGCCGGCGCTCGTAGAGAAAGCCGACCAGAATGAACAGCGCGCCGGTGGAGACTCCATGGTTCAGCATCTGGTACACGGCGCCATCGAAACCTTGCTGCGTGAAGCTGAAAATACCGAGCACGACGAAGCCGAGATGGCTCACCGAGGAGTACGCCACCAACTTCTTCATGTTGGGCTGCACCATCGCGACCAACGCGCCGTACACGATTCCGATAATCGCGAGCGTGACGATCCAGCCAGCGTTGTTGTGAGCCGCGGTGGGAAACATCGGCACGGCGAAGCGCAGCAATCCGTAAGTCCCCATCTTCAGCATCGCGGAGGCCAGCATTACCGACCCGGCCGTAGGAGCTTCGACGTGCGCGTCCGGTAGCCAGGTGTGCAGCGGAAACAGCGGAACCTTGATGGCAAAAGCAATGAAGAACGCCATGAACAGCCAAAATTGCTCAGGATAGCTGAGCGCGATCGCGCCGCTTTGGAGGCCCGCTAGAATCTTGGTGTAATCGAACGTGCCGGCCACATTGTAGAGATAAATGATGGCCACCAGCATCAGCATGGAGCCTGCCATGGTATAGAGGAACAACTTCACTGCCGCGTAAATCCGCCGGTCATGGCCCCAAATTCCGATCAGGAAATACATCGGTACCAGCGAAACCTCCCAGAACACGTAGAACAGGAAGAAGTCGAGCGCGCAGAACACGCCCACCAGTCCGAACTCGAGCAGCAACAGGAATGCGAAGAATTCCTTGACGCGCTTGTCGATGTGGCGCCAGGAAACCAGAACGCAAATGGGCGTGAGCAGCGTCGACAGAATCACCAGCCAGAGGCTGATGCCGTCAATCGCGACATGATATCGAATTACCGGCGACGCGATCCAGGGCAAATCTGTCTCGAAGACGAATTTGCCGGGATTGTTGAACCAGTAAGGCGCGATGAGGCCTAGCGAAGCCACAAAGATTGCGGTGGAAGCCACCAGGCTGAAACGGCGAATGGCCTCGACGTGCTCTTTCGGCAAAACCAGAATGACGAAGAACGCCAGCAGCGGCAGGAAGATGACGACATCCAGCAGCGTCATCGTGCTCCTCCGAATACAAGCGCCAGCAGCACCACCACCGAGCCGAGCACCACCCAGGCCGCGTAGCTCCGAATATTGCCCGATTGCAGCAGCCGCAAAATGTTGCCGATGCCGCGTGAACGGGCTCCCACGGCATTGACCATGCCGTCGATCAAGCCTGCATCCACACCGCGCCAGAGAATGCTCCGCGATCCTTTGACCATGGGTTGCACGATGGTCGCGTCGTAGATCTCGTCCACGAAGTATTTGTTGTAGACCAGCGTGTAAAGGCCGCTGACGGACTTGGCGAAAGAATCGGCCAGGCTAGGTTTGGCGACGTAGAACAAGTACGCGAGACCGATCCCGATGACGCCAGCCGCCACCGAAACAACCATCAGCCATTCGCCGCCGGCTTCGGCTTTTTCAGGGAACATGGGCTCCAGCCAACGCGGAATCTTGATGAATCCGCCGCCGGCCGACAGCACCGCGAGAACGGCCAGGGGGACCGTCATAGCAGCGGGTGACTCATGCGGATGATGCTGGCCGCGATATTTGCCAAAGAACGCCAGGAACAAAGCGCGGAAGACGTAGAACGCAGTCATCCCTGCTGTCACAACGCCGATCCAGTACATCCATGGCGCGCGCACGTAGGCCGCCGCCAGAATTTCGTCCTTGCTGAAAAAACCAGCGAACGGCGGGATGCCCGCGATGGCAATTCCGGCGCACATGAGCGTGATAAACGTGATCGGCGTGTGCTTGCGAAGGCCGCCCATGTTGCGCAGATCCTGCTCGCCGCTCAACGCGTGAATCACGCTGCCCGCTCCGAGGAACAACAGCGCCTTGAAGAACGCGTGCGTCATCAGGTGGTAGATCCCGGCTGAAAACGCGCCGACGCCGGCGCCGAGAAACATGTAGCCGAGCTGCGAGACCGTCGAATAGGCGAAGACTTTCTTGATATCGTTCTGCGCCAGGCCAATGGTGGCCGCCATGACAGCAGTCACAAGCCCGATGACTGCGACAAAATCCATCGCGATGGGCGCGTGCGTGAAGAAGGTCGCCGAGCGAGCCGTCATGTAGACGCCCGCGGTCACCATGGTCGCGGCATGGATCAACGCGGACACAGGCGTCGGGCCAGCCATCGCATCCGGGAGCCAGACGTACAAGGGAATCTGCGCCGACTTGCCGGTCGCGCCCACCAGCAAAAGCAGGCTGATGATGGTCAGCGTTCCATAACTGGTTTCGGCCGGCATGCCTTTCGCCGAATCGAACACCGCCGTAAAATCGAGCGACCCGAATTGACGCACGATCAGAAACATCGCGAGCGCAAAACCGCAGTCGCCGATGCGATTTACGATGAAGGCCTTGTTGCCGGCAGTGGTGGCAAACTGCTCCAGGAAGTAAAATCCGATCAGCAGGTAGCTGCACAGGCCCACGCCTTCCCATCCGACGAATAACACCAGGAAGTTCTGCGCCAAAACCAGCACCAGCATGAAGAACATGAACAGATTCAGGTACGCGAAGAAGCGGTAATACCCGCCTTCGTGCGTCATGTAGCCGACCGAATAAATATGGATGAGCAGCCCGACGCCGGTGACTACCATCAACATCACCGCGGTTAGACGGTCGACCGCAAAGTCCACGCCGATGTTCAACCCGCCGCTTTGGAACCACGTGAAATAGTGCTCGATGTATTTCGTTTCGAGCGGGCTGAGGCCGAGGATGGTTTTGACCGCCCAGGCGAACGAAAGCGCCACCGACCCGACGGCAAACACGTTTACCATTGCCTTCGACATCCGCCGGCCAAAGAGGCCGTTGATCAGGAAGCCAAGGAGCGGAAGAATCGGGATGAGCCAGAGATTCATTATGATGTCAGTACTTCATCGAGCTTATGTCATCAATCATGAGCGTCTGCCGATTCTTGAAAACAGTCAAAACAATCGCCAGCCCCACCGCCGCTTCCGCCGCCGCCACCACCATCACGAAAAAGCTGAAGATGTGACCATCCACCTGTTTCAACGTGTACGAGAAAGTCATAAACGTCAGATTCACGGCGTTCAGCATCAGCTCGATCGACATGAAGACCGTGATGATGTTGCGGCGATAGATGAAGCCCGCCACGCCCAGGCCGAACAGAATCGCGCTCAGGATCAGGTACCAGCTCGAGGGAATGCTGCCTTGCATCAGTTAGATCTCCTTCCTGGCAAGCACGATCGCACCCACAATCGCAATCAGGATCAAAACCGACGTCACCTCGAACGGCAGCAGGTACACCGTAAACAGCTTGCGCCCGACATCCAGCGCAGTGCCTCCCTGGAACGCCCCGAAAACGACGCCCTCCGTCTTGGGCAGCATGGCCTGGATGATGAAGCTGATCAGCCCGAGAAAGGCGACCAGCAGGAAGATGCCCATGTACTTTGCGAACGTCGACGACTGCAGCGACGTACCTTCGGCGCCGGCATTCAACAGCATGATGACGAAGACGAACAACACCATGATCGCGCCCGCGTAGACGATCACCTGCGCCGCGGCGATGAATTCGCCCCCCAGTTGGAGATAGAGAATCGCGAGTGAACCCATCACGCCGATGAGCGAAAGCGCGCTTGCGATAGGATGCGTTTGGGCAACCAGGTTTATACCGCAGAACACTGCGATGCCCGCGAAGATGAAGAAGATCAGCGGAGTCATAATCTATTTCGACGTAAGAGCAACCACAAGCCCGGTGATCAGCAGATTCACCATGGCGAGCGGGAACATTCCAACCCAGGCAAAGCGCATCAACTGGTCGTAGCGGAAGCGCGGCGACGTTGCGCGAACCCAAATGAACAGAAACAGAAGTATCAGGATTTTGCCGCAGAACCAGAACAGCGCCATCAGAATGGTCTTCAACACCGGAACCAGGAACGAAACACCGAAAAGCCCCGCAATTCCCAGGAACACGATTCCCGCCGCCGGCAGAGTGAACTTGTCCATCCGGCGCGCCGGATGGAGGCCGTGATATATGGCGATGAGCCCGCTAATCCCGAAAACCAGAATCGGGACAGCATCGGAATATGGCGCGGGGAACGGGGGCAGCCATCCGCCCAGAAACAGTAACGTGGCCACCGCGGTGACGGTCACCATGTTGGCGTACTCGGCCATGAAGAACGCCGCGAAGGTCATGCTGCTGTATTCGGTGTGAAAGCCAGCCACCAGTTCGTTCTCGGCTTCGGGCAGATCGAACGGCACGCGGTTGGTCTCGGCAAAGGCCGCGATCAAAAAAACAACGAAGCCGATGATTTCGGGGAACACGTTCCAGCGCGGAATGAAGCCCCACCAGTAACCGCTCTGATACATCACCATGTCACGGAAGCTCAAGGTGTTGGCGAGCAGCAATGGCGAGGCCACGGCCAATGCCATGGGAAGCTCGTAGCTTATCATCTGCGCCGAACTGCGCAAGCCGCCCAGCAGAGCGTACTTGTTGTTCGACGCCCAACCGCCCAGCGCGACACCGTACACGCCCACCGATGAGACGGCCAAGACAAACAGGATGCCGAAGTTCAAATCGGTGAGTTGCATCCAGGTTGTCACCGAACCAATCGTAATCTGGGGACCGAACGGAATCACCGCGATCGAGATCAGCGCCAGCGTCACCGCCAGCCACGGCGCCATCAGGTAGAAAACCTTGTTGACGTGCGACGGAAGGACGCCTTCTTTGGTGATCAGCTTCACCACATCGGCCAGCGGCTGCAGCAAGCCATGCGGCCCCACGCGATAAGGTCCCACGCGTAGCTGGACGTGCGCGATCACCTTGCGCTCGATCCATTGCAAATACGCGAGCGTGGTGAGCAACACAAAGGCGACTAGCGCCGCCTTGATCAGGCTAATAGTTATGAAATCCATCAGTGACCTTACGGTCGTGTTTCGGAATACAATTCACCCGGCGCTTCAATCACCGAGCTCAGCGTCTTGGAATAACGGCCCAAGGTGCCGGACGTGAACAGAGTGTCCCGAGCGGACTGAATCAGCTCCGGTCGAGCACTCACCGGGACGTGGCCATTTACCGGCGTGGTTTGCGCAGCTCCTCCAGTTGCGGCGATAGGCAAAGGAATATTATAACCACGGACGTTCTTGCGAATCTCCTCAAAAACTTTCTCGGACGACCAGATGCCGATGTTGACGCCCATTTCCTTCGACATCAGGCCGATGATTTCGAGGTCGGGCTTGGTCCCCATCACTTGCAGGCCGGCCTTGAGATGCTGCACTTCACCGCAAACGTTCGTGACTGTGCCGTTCTTCTCATAGGCCGATGCGGCCGGGAACACGACGTCGGCGCGCGTCGCAGTCTCGGTGAGAAACATCTCGTTCAGCACCACGAAGGCACGCTCCGATCGAAGCGCCGCATGCTTCAACGGATTCGCGCCCACCACCCACAGGACGTCCAGATCGGCGGCCTCGAGAATTTCGTCGTAGGCCAGCCCCGGCCCGCTCACCGGTTCATATCCCGGACCGTAATTCGGGGCGAGCCCCAGATCCGATGCACCGCGCGAATTCGAGTAGTCGACCAGACAGACGTACTTGACCGGAATACCCAGCGAGGCGCCGAACCCGACTAGTTTGCGAACCGCTTCGCCCTTGATCATATCGCCGAACAGAATGACTAATTCCGGCTCGGCCTTTAATTGATCACGCAGCGTTTCGAGACCCGCAAATTCCTGCCCAGGCGCCGTGATGATGCTTCGAATCGAATGCTTCTGTTCACGCACCGGACCCGGCGTCGCAGTGTAGACGTGCGCGCCGTGATGCCGATAATTGGCGCGAATCTGAAACGCGAGCAGCGGATGCTGCTGCGAAAGATCGCTTCCGGCCACCAGAATCGCTTTGCGTTCGTACAAATCGGCCGTGGTCGCCAAAGCCTCGGTCTGACCGTGCAGCGCATCCAAAAGCGTCGCAAGATCGCCGGTGCGATGGTGATCGATATTGTTGGTTGCG
>JBGPSX010000157.1:0-8212 GCA_041490325.1 Bryobacteraceae bacterium
CGCATATCTCGAAGGCGACGCGCAACAAACCGTGCAGCGCACCTTTCCCGGAGGCGCCGCGCGCTGGGGCATCGCCCGCAGCATGTTTCGCGAAGGCGGCCTGCCGCACCAACTGTTGCTGATCACCGATCTCACCCGTCCCTTGCGCGAGGAGGAATTGAAGGCTTGGCAGCGGCTGGTGCGCGTGCTCGGTCACGAGTTGAACAACTCGCTAGCGCCCATCAAGTCGATCGCCGGAAGTCTCGATAATCTTCTGGCGCGCCAGCCGCGCCCGGCCGATTGGGAAGAGGACACGCGACGCGGCCTGGCTGTGATCGCCAGCCGAAGTGAGGCCCTCAGCCGTTTCATGGGCGCTTATGCCAGGCTCGCCAAATTGCCGCAGCCTACCCTTGCGCCGGTAGGAGTCGCCGAACTGATGCGGCGCGTTGTCGGTCTTGAAACCCGCATTCCGCCGGTCCTGATGCCTGGTCCCGAGCTGATCATCCACGCCGACGCCGACCAATTGGAGCAGCTCCTTATCAACGTGATCCGCAATGCCGCGGATGCATCGATCGAGACCGGCGGCGCCGTCCGCGTAGGTTGGGTCCGCCAGAATTCCCATCTGGTGGTCTGGGTCCGCGACGAAGGGCCCGGGCTGCCGAACACGTCCAATCTGTTTGTTCCCTTCTTCACCACCAAGCCAACCGGCTCGGGGATCGGACTGGTACTGAGCCGCCAGATTGCCGAAGCGCACGGGGGGACGCTAACGCTCCAAAACGCCGAGGAAGGCCCGGGTTGCGAGGCCAAACTAGTCCTACCAGTGACTTAGGCGCGTTTTCAGGATCGGCGTGTAACTTTCCGGCGCCTGCCCGGTAGTCTACATTTGATGGCTTGGGGAAGAAATAAATCGGGTGGATGGACGGCTTTTTTTCCGAACCTAACTCATGCCAGAAACGTACGTCTAAGTGCTGAGCCGATACCGGCGACGCTAAGCGCGTCATAAAGATTGTGAACGACAGGAGTGGATTGTGAACGCAGAACGAAAGACACTGATCTCGCTGCAGGAAGTTTTCAAGGTCTTTACGACCGACGAAGTGGAGACCCACGCGCTCGCCGGGATTGAGTTGCATATTCAAAAGGGCGAGTATGTTTCCATCTCCGGGCCTTCCGGCTGCGGGAAATCGACGCTGCTGGCGATCCTCGGCTTACTGGATACGCCTTCGCAGGGCACTTATACGTTGAATGACACACGGGTCGACCACATGAAGCTATCCGAGCGCGCCCGCGTGCGGAATCGCGAGATCGGATTCATTTTTCAGGCGTTCAATTTGATTGGCGATCTTACCGTATACGAGAACGTGGAACTGCCGCTGACGTACCGGAACATGCCTTCGGTCGAGCGAAAGAATCTGGTGCGGGACGCTCTCGAGCGGGTCGGCATGTCGCATCGGATGAAGCACTATCCGTCTCAACTTTCGGGCGGCCAACAGCAACGCGTCGCCGTGGCGCGGGCGCTGGGCGGGCATCCATCCATCCTGCTTGCCGATGAGCCCACGGGAAACCTGGACTCGGCCAATGGCGAAGCGGTTATGAATTTGCTCAGCGAGTTGCATAAAGAAGGCGCGACGATTTGCATGGTGACGCACGATCCGCGCTATGCCCGGTGCGCCGAGCGCAGCATCACGCTCTTCGACGGCCGCATTGTCGAAGAAGTCATTACGGCGGCTTCGACTTCAGCGTAATCTCCTTCTAATTCTCCGCGATGCCATTCCCCCGGGCATTTGACTCCGGTTGTGGCGCGGTGTATATTACCAGACGGTCGGTTTATCTACCGTTTGGTAGAACTGCCACGGAGGAATTCTCATATGTTTCGGTTGGCGATCGCCTTCGCAACCATGGCTTGCACGGGCTGGGGCGCCTCCCTGCCTGGCGGCGAGCCTACCCACGAGTTTTTCACTACCTCGGACGGCGTGAAGATCCATTACATGCAATTGGGCAAGAAAGGCTCCTATGTGGTGCTGATCCACGGCTACACCGGGAGCGCCCAAGGCAACTGGTTCGACAACGGGATCGCTCAGGCACTGGCGAAGAACCATCGCGTGGTTGCGCTCGACAATCGGAATCACGGCCGGAGCGACAAGCCCCAACTCAACGGGCCGGGCCGCGCCGAGGATGTCCTGGAACTTATGGATCGGCTCAAGATCGAAAAGGCGCACATCCACGGTTACTCGATGGGCGGCGCGATCACTGGGCGCCTGCTGGCCACGCACCCGGAGCGGTTTATTACGGCGGCGTTCGGCGGGTCAGGAATAACCGAGGTCGATCCGGAATGGCAGGCGAAGCTCCCGCCGGACAAGCAAGGGACAGATCCGGGCGAAGCCGAGCTGTCGCACAGACTTCGGATCCATCATGCGATGGACAACGGCATGAGCCGGGAGGAAGCCGACAAGCTGGCGGCAACCCCGGCGCCGCCTCGTCCGGGAGCAACGGGGGCTGGTCGCGCCGGGGGCGCTGCTCCTGCGGGTCTGCAAATTGACTTGACCAAGGTCACCGTTCCAGTGCTGGCCATCAATGGCGAGCTGGATCGTCCGCGCGCTAAGACAACCAGGATGGCGCGCGAGCTTTTCAACTTCACCAACGTCGTTCTGCCTGGAAAGTCGCACCTGACCGCGATCGTGGCTGGCTCGATGCCCAGGGAATACGTCGACAGCCTGGTGGGATTCATCAACTCGCACGACCAGCCTTAGGTTCCGTTCGTGGGATTTTCCAGCCCGCTTATCGGCAGCGCTGGCCTTGATCGGCGTATGTTCGATTGCCGGCCGACGAGATCTGAATCGATGCGCAATAAGCGCCAGTGCGAGCCTGAATGGTTCGCACTTTCGGTTTAGGCTCTGCTGCCGCCGACTTCGCGAACGCCTCCCGGATTACGCGGCCTTGCATGGAAGTGGGCGCGCTAACGCCTTCGAGCGCCAGGATGGTCGGCGCAATATCGAAATTGGCGACGGGAGCATTCACCACGGATTTCCTTCTGAAGTCCGGTCCCCAGAGCACCATCGGCGTATGAATCATCCACGGCTCCAGGCCGCCGTGACCGCTGCGTCCGGGAACATTGCGCTGCATATTGGTAGTTGCGATGCGCTGCAAACCGGGAACGCCGAAAGCGTTGGGTTCTGAGTTCCACTGCATGGTGACGATGATGTCAGACCCACGCGACGCTCGGCACTGATCTACCAGTTCGAGCGAGAACGTGCCGGGAACCCATCCAAGGTCCGCTCCGGCGCGGCACTCGATCCCGCCTTTCTCAGGACGCCGCGCCGATGTAAAGATCAAATCCACGCCATCAGTCTGTTGAAGCTGCGATACGGCTTTCTGGATCAGATCCGGATCGCGATCCTTCACGTACAGCAGCACCGATGACCCATTGCTTGCGGCGATGATGTCCCCCGCCTTGCCGGTCGCTTTCAACGCGCCTTGTAAATCCACAGGATCTGGCTCGGCTGCAAAGCCGTGATCCGCGGTGACGATGATGTCGGTGGTTCCCTCCAGCGACAGTTCGCGCAGCCTTGCCAGCAGCAGCCCCACTTGCTCATCCATTTTCTTGAGAACGGCGAGCGCTTCGGGTGAACCGACTCCGAACTTATGCTGAGTGCCGTCCGGTTCCGTCAACCAATCGATCATTACCTCCGGATGAATCTCAGGCAGCACGTATTCGCGCAGCACGCGCTCGGTCCACAGCAGCGATGGAATCCCCGCATTCGATTTTTCCGCTCCGAAGCGTTGCTGGATCGCCTGGTCTAATTTGTCGGGAAACGCAACGCGGCGCCCGTCTTCAAAGCCGCCGTTGATGAGGACTCCGGTTCCCTTCGGCGCCGTGGGATTCAACAGGTACGCGCTGCCATTCGATCCGGAGCTGACGGCCGCGAACGAAATGCCGGCTTTTTCGAGCACTTCTCCTAGCGTTGTCACGGGCAGCGTCCGCCCGCCGGAAATTTCGGCGAGCTTGACGAGGTTCCGGTAATTCGCCGTGTCGAACGGCTTCGCATCCACGCCAGCGACATACATCGTGTTGGACACAATGCCGTGAACCGAGGGCGTAGCGCCGGTCGCGATGCTGGCCGAGTTCACGCGCGTCACGGTGGGAAACACTGAATGCGCGTTGGCGCACCAAGTACCTTCCTGCTTCAACCGGAACAAGTTTGGCGTGATCTCATTCGTGATGCTGTCGGGTCGAAGGCCATCCACCACCAGCACGATGACGCGAGGGCGGGCCGAACTGAGCGGCGCAAGAACAAGCAAGCCGAGCGCAAGGGCGATTCGCATCACTCTAGAGTAGCTTTGTTCCCTGCTCCGTTCACACCTGGCTCGAACGCCATGAGATGCTAGTACTAGACCACCAAATCTCGATGGAATTCGAATACACGCCGGAGCAAATCCAGCTCCGCAAAACTGTCCGCGAGTTTGCGGAACAGGAAATCGCGCCGCACGTGCTCGAATGGGATGAAGAGCAGATCTTCCCGCTCGAGACCATCAAGAAAGCCGGCCAGCTCGGTTTTCTGGGAGCCATTTTCCCTGAGGATCTGGGTGGCGCCGGCCTCGGCTATATCGACTACTCCATCATCATTGAAGAACTCGCGCGCGTAGATCCGTCGGTTGGCCTGATCGTGGCCGCGCATACTTCGCTCTGTACCAACCACATTTTTTTGGCCGGCAATGACGAGCAGCGCCGCAATTACATCCCCAGGCTTGCCACCGCTGAGTGGATCGGCTGCTGGTCGCTGACGGAACCGGAGGCGGGCTCGGATGCCGCAGGGACGCGCACCAAGGCGATCAAGGATGGCAAGTGCTGGGTTTTGAACGGCGGCAAGACGTTTACGACCAACGCGCAATATGCCGACGTCTGCGTTGCGATGGCGGTCACGGATCGCGCGGCGTCCCAGCACGGCATCTCCGCGTTCATCCTGGAGCACGGGCTCCCTGGCTACCGCGTCGGCAAGAAGGAAAACAAAATGGGGATGCGAGCCAGCGCCACCGGCGAAGTGCTCTTCACCGATTGCCGGCTGCCTGAATCGCAATTGCTCGGCAAGCAAGGCGAAGGATTCGTCGACAGCCTGCGCATTCTCGACGGCGGGCGCATTTCGATCGCCGCGCTCTCGGTGGGAACCGCGCAAGGCGCTTATGAAGCGGCCTTGAGTTACTCGAAGCATCGGAAACAATTCGGCCGGCCCATCTCGGAATTTCAGGCCATCCAGAACAAGCTTGCGGACATGGCGACCGAAATCGATGCCGCGCGGTTGCTCAACTATCGGGCCGCCTGGATGAAGGACCAGGGCCAGCGCGTCACCAAGGAATCCTCGATGGCAAAGCTCTTCGCTTCGGAAGTTGCGGTGCGCGTCGCGAATGAGGCGGTGCAAATCCACGGTGGTTACGGCTTCATCAAGGATTATCCGGTCGAGAAATTTTATCGCGACGTGAAGCTCTGCACCATCGGTGAGGGGACCAGCGAAATTCAACGCATGGTGATCGCGCGCCAACTCCTGAAGGGCTGATGGATCGCTGGGCCGAAAAAATCCGCTCCGGTGATCTGCGCGCTCTCGCCCGCGCCGCCACAGCCATTGAGAACCGCAGTCACGACGCCGAGCCGTTGCTGAAGGAGCTGTTCGCCTACACCGGCCACGCCACCGTCATCGGAATCACAGGCTCGCCGGGCGCGGGCAAGAGCACCATTGTCGATCGTCTCATTCACGAGCTTCGACGTGAGAATAAATCGGTCGGAGTCATCGCGGTCGATCCCACCAGCCCTTACACCGGCGGCGCCCTGCTCGGTGATCGTATTCGCATGCTGGCCCATCACGCCGACGCGGGCGTCTTCATCCGCTCCATGGCGACGCGCGGATGGCTGGGCGGACTTGCGGCCGCGACCACTGATATGACTGTGCTGCTGGATGCGGCTGGTCGTGATGTGGTGTTAATCGAAACTGTGGGCGTGGGGCAGGACGAAGTCGAAATTGCGAAGCTGGCCGACGCGACAGTGGTGGCGCTGGTACCAGGCATGGGCGACGATGTACAAGCGATCAAGGCTGGCATCATGGAAATCGCCGACGTTTTCGTCATCAACAAATCCGATCAGCCCGGCGCCGAGCGGCTCGAGAAAGAAATCAGAAACATTCAGAGCCTTTCAACTCGCAAGGATGGCTGGGTTCCGCCGATTGTCCGAACGGTGGCGAGCGAAGGCCTGGGAATCACGGAAACCCTCAGCGCGGTACGATCGTTTTTGGAGCACAGCGGCGCAAAGGATCGCGCCGTCTCGAACTGGACTCTGCGCCTGCGTGAAATGCTGCGCGAGCGTTGGATCGAACGCTTCGCTGATGTTGACTTTGAGGCCGCCGCCAAGGAAGTCGCGGCGCGGCGCACGGACCCGTATACAATCATCGATGGCTGGCTCAAACGAATTTCGAATTGATCATCTGGGCATCGCGGTCCGGTCGCTCGATACCGCGCTCGAGTTCTATGAAAAACAGCTCGGATTCGCCGTCAGTCTTCGCGAAACCGTGGAACAAGAGAAGGTGAAGGTCGCGATGCTGCCGGCGGGTGGACCACGCATTGAGCTACTGGAAGCCACTGGGCCCGAGTCGGTGATCGCGAAGTTCATCGAAAAGCGCGGAGAGGGATTGCATCACGTGGCCGTCAAGGTAGGCGATCTAAACGCGACCGTCCAGCGTCTCAAGTCCGCGGGCGCGCGGCTGCTGAACGATCCGCGCCCCGGCGCGGGCGGCCATCTTTATGTTTTCGTGCATCCCTCATCCACGGGCGGCGTGTTACTCGAGCTCATTCAGGAATGAAACGGCAACCTACCATCGGAATTATCGGCGGCAGCGGATTGTATTCGATGCCAGGATTTGAAGCACACGAGGAAGTGCCGCTCGAAACGCCTTGGGGCGCGCCTTCCGACTCCTACATAGTCGGTCAACTAGCTGGCAAAGAAGTCGCGTTTCTTGCGCGACACGGGCGCGGCCACCGCATCTCGCCGTCGGAGCTCAATTTTCGCGCCAATATCTATGGTTTCAAATCGCTAGGTGTGGAGCGAATCGTCTCACTCAGTGCAGTGGGGTCGCTCAAGCAAGAACATGCGCCGCTCAGGTTCGTTATACCGGACCAATTCTTCGATCGCACTCGCGGGCGCGTTTCCACCTTCTTTGGTGAAGGACTGGTCGCGCACATCAGTTTCGCCGATCCGGTATGTCCGCAGCTTGGTCAAGTGGTACATCAGGCGTGCGTGCAAACTGGCGTGGATGTCGCCAAGGGCGGCACCTATCTTTGCATGGAAGGACCTGCTTTCTCAACCAAGGCAGAATCGAACGTCTACCGCAGTTGGGGCATGGACGTGATAGGCATGACCAATCTGCAAGAGGCGAAGCTCGCGCGCGAAGCCGAGATCTGTTACGTCACTGTGGCGATGGTGACCGATTACGATTGCTGGCACCAGGAGCACGCGGCTGTCACGGTGGCGGACATTATCGCCAATCTGACTCAGAACGCCGAGAACGCCTGCAAGGTGGTGGCGGCCACGGTTGCCAGCATGCCGGAGAAACGCGCATGCAAGTGCGGATCGGCGCTCGCGCACGCGTTGATCACGGACCCGAAAGCGGTGCCGATCACCACGCGAAAGAAGCTGGAGCTGCTGGTTGGAAAGTACCTCGGCTGATCGTCTCGCACGGGAATTGCTCGAGCATTGCCTGGCCGAAAGACCTTGGCCCAAGCAATTGCTGGATGAATTGCTCGCGTGCGATGGCGATCATGCTCTGTTTCGCATCGTGGTGGAGCGGTTAGGCGATCTGTTCGAGCCCCGTCTGTGCCTGGTGTATGCCGAACTATTTTCTGAAGTCATCGCCAAGCGGATGCCTGACCTCCACGCCGAGCACCTGGCAGCCCGCTACCAGCGGGTTCGCAGATCTGGCGCATTCGATCGGGATCCCGCATCGATTCGCAACGTGTTCGTTCTTTCGCGCGTGACTCTGGGCGCTGATGTTGCGGTGACGAGCGTGCTGCTGGACGCCGCGAAGCAGCGATTCGGGAACGCCACGATCTGGTTTATTGGCCCTCAAAAGAGTTGGGAACTGTTCGCCGGCGATGCGCGGCTGAAGTGTCTGCCCATCGCGTACGGCAGGCGTGGCAGCCTGGATGACCGGCTTTCGATCCTGCCGGAGTTGCGCTCGGCAGTTTTGGAGCCTTCGAG
>JBGPSX010000158.1:0-8193 GCA_041490325.1 Bryobacteraceae bacterium
CAGCATCACCGTGAAGGGCTATGACGGAAAAGACGCCATTGTCGAGGCGCGTCCCGAATCTGGGTCCGGCAAGCGCCGTCGGGACCGGTCCGATGCTGAGGGTATGCGTCGCATCGATATGAACGGCACCGGACTCGTGGTCGAAGAGTCCGACAACGTCATTACAGTGGGAACGCGATCGGTAAACGAGAACATCTCGGTAACCATTCAAGTGCCGGTAAATACATCCCTGAAGCTGCACGCCGTCAATGGCGGCGATATCGTGGTGGACCGCATCGTTGGTGAAGTGGAGATCGATAACACCAACGGCAATGCCACTGCCACCCACATCTCGGGCGCAGCCGTGGTGCATGCGTTGAACGGAAAAGTGCTGGTGTCGCTCGACAAAATAACCAGCGACAAACCCATGTCCTTCAGTTCGCTCAACGGTGACATCGACGTCACTCTGCCGGCGGACACTAAGGCGAAGATCAAATTGAAGAGCGACAATGGAGCAATCTATAGCGACTTCGATATCGCCATGGATTCCACAGCCCGCAAGCCCGTTGTCCAGGAGAACAATTCCGGCAAAGGAAAGTATCGCGTGCAGTTTGACCGCGCGATGTTCGGGCTGATCAACGGCGGCGGCCCTGAGATGCAACTCACCACGTTCAATGGAAACATCTACATTCGCAAGGCGAAATAGTTCGTCGTGAACCGGGCGTTATCACATGTTGCTAACGCCCTTCTACTTCCCGCCAGCGTTATTCGTTACGGTAAGAATTCCTTCTGATCCCTCGTCCGCATAGCAAGCACCGCTGTAACTCACTCATTTTTCAAGCCACGCTCATCTGGCCCTGCTCTTGCATCGTGTCCCTGCATGAAAAGCAAACTCACAACTATAGTTTTGGCTTCTCAGTTACTAGGCGGATGCGCCGGTCTGTATCTGCTGACTCCGGCTCTTGCGACGGCGCAAGAGACTGCGGACCAGAAGAAAGCAGATCGGGAGTTGATGCAGAAGATCCGAAAGGCTGTGGTGGCCGATAAGACCCTGTCGACATCCGCGCACAACGTCAAGATCGTCTCGCACGAGGGCGCCGTGACGCTGAGGGGAAGAGTGAAATCTGAAGAAGAAAAGAAGGCCATCGAGGACAAGGCAACGGAGATTGCAGGGCAAGGCAAAGTGAGGAGTGAACTCACGGTCGCGTCCAAGTGACCGTACATACAAGAGGAGCTTAGGAGAAAACATGGCGGGGAAGAATACGGCAGTATTTGGAATCTATCGCGATACGGTGTCGCTGGGCGGAGGTTTGCAGTCCCTGCGATCGGCCGGTTTTCGCAACACGGACATTTCGGTCCTCTTACCCGAAAATGCGGGAACCAAGGACTTCGTCCACAAGAAAGATAGCAAGGCCCCAGAGGGCGCAACCACTGGGGGCGTGTCAGGCGCGGTCATCGGCGGCGTTGTGGGCTGGCTGGCCGGAATTGGAGCCCTGGCAATCCCGGGCCTTGGACCGTTCATCGCGGCGGGCCCGATCATGGGACTGTTAGCAGGCGCGGGAGCCGGTGGAACAGTAGGCGGTTTGGTCGGCGGTTTGGTAGGAATGGGAATTCCGGAATATGAAGCCAAACGCTACGAGGGCCGTGTAAAAGCAGGCGGGATGCTGCTCTCCGTTCACTGCGACAGCAGCGACTGGGTGAAGCGGGCAGAAGAGATCCTGGAAGAGAGCGGGGCCGAAGACATCGGATCGAGTGGAGAGGCAGCGGCCGACTACGCCACCAGCGATCGCCCGGGCAGTCGCATTTAGCCACCTTTAGCTACCCTCCAACCGATTAGAATAGGGAGTCTGCGTTTCTTAGGTATCGATTTCGGTTGGAATAACAAACCCAGTGGCGTTGCCGTTCTCGATTGGGACGGCAGCGCGCTGGAACTGATCAATCTCGAACGCCTGGCTGACCCTGACGACGTGGTGAAGTGGGTCAAGGCTCAGGCGGGCGAGGATGCAGTGGTTGGGATCGATGCGCCCATCGTCATCCCAAATGCAACCGGAATGCGCACGGCGGACCGGTTGGCGCAGGCAATGTATGGGAAGTTTCACGCGGGCGCGTATCCGGCCAGTCGCGCTCGCAGTTTCTGGCAGCGCACCACGCGGCTTTCTTCAGCGCTCGTCAGGCTAGGCTTTCGCCACGGCGACGAGCTGGCTACGAAGAGCCGCGGGCGCTTCCAGATCGAAGTGCATCCGCATGCCGCGTCGGTTCAACTTTTCGCGCTAGGCCGGATCGTCAAGTACAAGAAGGGCACGCTATCGGAACGGGCCACGGGTTTGCGCGAATTGCGCACGCTCATGCTGGAGCGGCTGCCGCACGTCATTCCGCGCGCATTGTTCGAAAGGCTGCCTGCAGTCCCCGCCAAAGGTCCAGCACTCAAAGCTATCGAGGATCAGCTCGACGCCGTGCTTTGCGCCTATATAGCCGCGTACTGGTGGTATTGGGGGCGCGAGCGAAACGAAGTACTTGGAAACGCGAAGAGGGGATACATCATCGTCCCTTGCCGTCAAACGCCAGACCTAAAGCTGGCTGATCTTCGAGAGGAATACAGAGATTCGCCACTCGAAGAGTCTCACCTGGAACCTGACCCCCTCATCCAGTTTCAGAAATGGTTCACTGCAGCGCGGGCATCTGGCGTTTCAGAGCCCAACGCCATGACTCTTGCCACCGTGGCGGCTGACGGCCAGCCTTCTGCCAGGATGGTGCTGCTGAAAGAAGTTACCGATGCCGGCTTCGTCTTCTACACCAATTATCGAAGCCGCAAGGGGCGCGAGCTGGCCGCAAATCCACGCGCGGCTCTGGTGTTTTTCTGGAAAGAACTGGCACGGCAGGTGCGCGTCACCGGCGACGTCGTCAAGACCTCGCGCAAGGACTCGGAAGCTTACTTCGGAAGCCGGCCGCGTGGCGCGCAGTTGGCCGCATGGGCGTCCTGGCAGAGTTCGCCGATCTCAGATCGCGAGGTTCTCGATGGCAGACTGCGTAGGCTCGAGGAGAAGTACGCTGGTTCCAGCTTGCCTTTGCCGCCGAGTTGGGGAGGCTTCCGTCTCAAGCCGGACACTATCGAGTTTTGGCAGGGCCGTCCGGATCGGCTGCACGACCGGTTTCAGTATTCGAAGAATTCCAGGGGCAACTGGAAGATAGAACGATTGTCGCCCTGAAGAACGCCCCACTCAGTTTGCGAAAAAGAGCGGCTCGATGTGTCGCGCATAGAGGTTCTCAGTGACATTTCGAGCGATGGAAGCTTCACATTCCGCGAGCAGCCGGATATAACGCTCGTCCATTGCGGCGGCCACTTTGTATCCAACATGCAATAGCTGCCGCACGCTCGGATTGAACCGAAGATTCTTCCGATCGTGACGCAGCGCGCCGGTATAGTCGTCTGATTGCCAGCCACGCACCGCTTCCGGTGACGGCAGCCGCGTAGGATCGATGTCGATCACCGCTGCGTAGGGAGCGCACAGTTCGTCGCGATGCTCGTAGGCGGACGCGTAAACTTCCTTCGCCAGCGCGAGGCCTTCGCCGCCTGCCTCGGCCAGGCCGATCAGTTCCTCGAGCCAAGTTGTCCCGGCCGTTTTCACGTGCACGCCCGCATCGAAGCGTTTCAATGATCGGCGAATGGGCGCATAAATCGAGAACTTGTCACTGCCCGAATGCACGCTCAGCTTCAGGTTCGTTGGTAAGCCATAGCGCGCCACCGCGTGAGCGATCACGGCGAGGTCGGCGCTGAATTCTTTCTCAAAATGATCGACATCGCCGACGTAGTCGACGCCTTTGTTGAATCGCCCCGTGAATTTCGGCGCAATAGTCTGGATCGGGATTTGCTCATCGGCGATGGCGGCCAGAATCAACAGAAGTTCGGAAGGTGTTTGCGGGGCATCGGTCTCGTCCATCGAGACTTCCGTGATGAAATTTCCCACGCCTTTAAGAGAGGCGATTTTTCGGTAGATTCGACCGGCTTCGCTGACGGCTGCGAGATATTTGCCGGCAACCTTCAATGCCTTCTCGCGACCGACGTCGATTTGCTCCGCGATGCCGGCCATCTCGATTCGGCCAATCAGCTCGGCGTGACGGCCGATGAATGCTTCCGCGGCGCCAGGGGCGGGCGCTTGGCCAATAGCGTCGGCCACGTCGATGGTGAAGAAATCGGAAGGCTGGATGAAGCGGTCCACCGTGTCGAGATTGATATGATCCGCGTCGACATAATAAGAATACGGCCAGGCGAGTTCTCGAACGGCGGCGTCAGCAGCCGCGCGCGTTCCGGTGGGTTCGGATCCAATAATCTTGTGCTCCCGGTTCGATTTGTTCCAGACCGGAACCACACAAAGGCCGCGTTTTGCCGCGCAAACGCAAGCGGCCAATTGGGCTTTGGCCTGATGCGCGAATCGATCGCCGGCGCCAAGGGAATATTTCTCTAGAAGCATGCTGGACGCTTGAAGCTTAATCGACCGGCGCCCGGCCGGTCAAGCTCGCGGCCGCCTAAACGGTTGTTTAATTGAAACTAAAACACCGGAGAAGCTCGAAATGGGCGAATGCGGAGCGTGTGCCTGCTTGACGCCGTTGCTTACTTTTCGCTAGCCTACGAGTCCGGACATGTCATCTGTCGATGTGCTTTTGGAACGCGGACGTTTCGGGCAAACCTCGCGCAAAGATCTGTGGTGGATTCAACCGCTGGTGACGTTTCTGGCCTTCGGCGGCTTTATCGTTTACTCCACCTGGGCTGCGTTCCAGGGCGATCATTTCCGGTTTGGTTCGTACCTTTCGCCGATGTATTCGCCGGAGCTTTTTAGCTCCAGCGGCGAGCACACCTGGTTCGGCAAGACCCCGGCGTGGATGCCCGTGTGGGTCACCGCCGCGATGCTGATTCTGTGGGCCCCCGGCGGATTTCGCCTCACCTGTTATTACTATCGCGGCGCATACTACAAAGCCTTCTGGGCCGATCCGCCTTCCTGCACAGTGGGCGAGCCGCGCAAGAAATATCTGGGAGAGCGTTCCTTCCCGCTCATCATCCAGAATATTCATCGCTATTTCTTGTATCTGGCACTGATCTTTCTGGTGATTCTCTCCAAGGACGCTTACGACGGGTTCCATTTCGACAACGGGTTCGGGATCGGAGTCGGCTCGCTGGTTCTGCTCATCAACGTCGTGCTGCTCGGAGGCTACACCTTCGGTTGCCATTCGCTTCGTCACTTGACGGGGGGTATCTTCGATCAAATTTCGCGCCGGCCGGTCCGCAAGAAAGTCTACGATTGCGTGACCTGCTTCAACCGGCGTCATATGGTCTGGGCGTGGTGCAGTCTGTTCTGGGTGGCTTTCTCCGATCTTTACGTGCGGATGTGCTCCATGGGCGTCTGGAAGGATTTCAGAATCCTCTGATGGCCGAATTTCAAACCTTTGAGCAGGATGTGTTGGTTATCGGCGCGGGCGGCGCCGGGTTGCGCGCGGCCATTGAGGCCTCAGCGAACGGAGCGACCGTCGGCGTTGTAACCAAATCGCTGCTGGGCAAAGCCCACACCGTGATGGCGGAAGGCGGGATCGCCGCCGCAATGGGCAACGTGGATGATCGCGACAACTGGCGGGTCCATTTCGCCGACACTATGCGCGGCGGCCAGTATCTCAACAATCCGCGCATGGCCGAGCTGCACGCCAAGGAAGCACCCGATCGCGTGCGCGAACTGGAAGCTTGGGGCGCCGTGTTCGATCGCACCAAAGACGGCCGCATTCTGCAGCGCAACTTTGGCGGCCACAAGTATCCGCGTCTGGCGCACGTGGGCGACCGCACCGGGCTCGAAATGATCCGCACGCTGCAGGATCACGGCGTCCACAAGGGTATCGATTTCCATATGGAGTGCACCGTCCTGACGCTGCTCACGAACGGCGGCCGGGTGGTGGGCGCTTTTGGCTACGAACGTGAGCGTGGGCGCTACCAGTTATATCGCGCCAAGGCCGTCGTGCTGGCCACGGGCGGAATCGGCCGCGCTTTCAAAATCACCAGCAACAGTTGGGAATACACCGGCGATGGACACGCGCTGGCCTATCACGCCGGCGCCACGCTCATAGACATGGAGTTCGTGCAATTCCATCCCACTGGGATGATCTGGCCTCCTAGCGTGCGCGGGCTCCTGGTCACTGAAGGCGTACGCGGCGAAGGCGGCATTCTGCGGAACAGCCAGGGCAAGCGCTTCATGTTCGACGATATCCCCGCGAACTATCGCACGCAGACCGCCGATAATCCGGAAGAAGGTTGGCGTTACACGCAAGGCGACAAGAGCGCTCGCCGTCCGCCAGAGTTGTTGACGCGCGATCACGTGGCTCGCTGTATCATGCGTGAAGTTCGCGAGGGCCGGGGCAGTCCGCATGGCGGCGTTTATCTGGATATCGCCTGGATCAAGGAAAGACTTCCCAATGCGGCCGAGCACATCAAGAAGAAACTGCCGAGCATGTATCACCAGTTCAAGCAACTCGGCGACATCGACATCACGGCCGAGCCGATGGAGATCGGACCCACCACGCATTACATGATGGGAGGCGTGCGCGTGGATGGCGACACTCAAATGTCGGATGTTCCCGGCCTGTTCGCCGCCGGCGAGTGCGGCGCGGGACTCCACGGCGCGAACCGGCTGGGCGGCAATTCGCTTTCCGATCTGGTGGTCTTCGGCAAACGTGCCGGCGAGTACGCGGCAAAATTTGCCAAGGAACATGGCGCGGGTGAAGTTGATCCTGAGCAAGTGAACCAGGTTGCGCGCGAAGCGCTTGAAGCTTTCGAGCGTCCGGGCGGCGAGGGGCCTTATCAGGTCCAGCAGGATCTTCAGGAATTGATGCAGAGCAAGGTCGGCATCGTACGCCTCCAGGGCGAGATGGAGCAGGCTCTGGAGGGAATCGGAAAGCTGGTGGAGCGCGCGAAGCACGTGTCGGTCGGCGGCAATCGCGAATACAATCCGGGCTGGCATACGGCGCTTGACCTCACAAATCTGCTCACAGTTTCGGAGGCGATTACGCGCGCGGCGATCGAACGAACCGAAAGCCGGGGCGCGCACTTCCGCGACGATTATCCGGAAAAGGACGAATCATTCGGAACCTTCAATCTCATCATCCGAAAGGGCAGGGATGGAGAAATGAACGTGCTCCGCGAGCCGCTCCTGCCGCTCCGCGACGACTTGAAGGAAGTAATCGAGGAAATGAAATGAGCACCGCAACCTTTCGAATCTGGCGAGGGGAGAAAGGTGGCGGTCAATTCCATGACTACACCACTCCGATCTCCGAAGGCATGGTTGTCCTCGACGCGATCCACCAAATCCAGGCCGAGCAGGCCAACGATATGGCGGTCCGCTGGAATTGCAAAGCGGGAAAATGCGGCTCTTGTTCGGCCGAGATCAATGGCATGCCCAAGCTGATGTGCATGACGCGGCTTAACACGCTGGCGCTCGACCAACCGGTCACGGTGGAGCCCATGAAATCCTTTCCGCACGTCAAGGATCTGGTTACCGATGTCTCCTGGAACTTTGGCGTGAAGAAAGCCATCAAGAAATTCAAGCCGCGCAAACCCGATGCCCCGGACGGAACCTGGCGGATGGCCCAGGAAGACGTGGATCGCGTGCAGGAATTCCGCAAGTGCATCGAGTGTTTCCTCTGCCAGGACGTCTGTCACGTTCTGCGCGATCATCACCTGCACGACAAATTCATCGGCCCGCGATTCTTGGTCTACGCGGCCGCGCTCGAAATGCATCCGCTCGACACCGAGGATCGTCTCGAAGATTTGAAGAACGCGGAAGGCATCGGTTACTGCAACATCACCAAGTGTTGCACCAAGGTTTGCCCGGAAAGCATCACCATCACTGACAACGCCATCATTCCTCTCAAGGAACGCGTCGTCGATCGCTTCTTCGACCCGCTCGGCAGGCTCTTTCGAGCGCTCTGAAGTAGCGGTTCTGACAGAATTCTTAAAACCGCTCCTTGCAGTCACGGCTCGGCTAGCTGCAGGACGAGTACGAGCAGCAATATTACGCTGGCATCGTCTGGGAACGGTCGGCGCACGCGCAATTGCGCAAGGGTTCGCCGAATGCTGCTTTCACGGCGTACGATGCATTTCGCCATGCCATGGAGTGCTATGAGAAAGCCGGCGCGATCCGCCCACCCGCCAGCGACGATGCCCTGCTGCGCTGGAACACG
>JBGPSX010000159.1:0-8100 GCA_041490325.1 Bryobacteraceae bacterium
CCTTATCATGCCCTGCGGATTGAATTCAACGCCAGTTCCTGATCACGGCACTTCGCCAACTCGATTCTCCTTCGCCTCTATTAGTTAGATCGTTTTGTCCGTCCCGCCGCCGCCATCGCGCCATAAGCTGACATCAGGCGAACACAACAGCCATGATGACAGTGCTCTCCATCGACGGCGGCGGCATTCGGGGGATTATTCCGGCCATGCTGCTCGCATACATCGAGCACCGCACCCAGCAGCCCATCGCCGAACTATTCGATCTGGTCGCCGGCACCTCCACGGGCGGCATCCTGGCGCTAGGCCTGACCGTTCCGAAAAGCCCCGATCGGCATCCCTATACCGCCCAGCAACTGGTCGCAATGTACGAATATGACGGCCACCGGATTTTCTCGCGCTCAATAGCTCGCAAGCTGTTCGCGGTCGACAATCTGATCTGGAAGAAATACACATCGAGTGGCATCGAGCAAGTTTTACTCGAATACTTCGGCGATTCGCGGCTGGCCGGTGCGGTCACCGACGTCCTGATCACCAGCTACGAAATCGAGCGGCGATTTCCATTCTTCTTCAAGAGCATTAATGCCCGCCAGCGCCCGGATTACGATTTCCCAGCGCGCGATGTGGCCCGCGCAACCTCGGCGGCGCCCACTTATTTCGAGCCTATGAAACTTCTCACTGGAACGGCATCGCAACACTACACGCTAGTCGACGGCGGCGTGTTTGCCAACAACCCGGCCGCCTGCGCGCTGGTCGAAGCGCGTACTACGCATCCCGATGCCAGCGGCTACCTGGTGGTCTCGCTCGGGACTGGCGCGTTGCTACGCAGCCTGCCCGTTGGCATGGCGAAGCATTGGGGTGCGGCGCCCTGGGTGAAGCCGCTGCTCGACATCGTCTTCGACGGCGTCAGCAGTACTGTGGACTATCAGCTTCGGCAACTGCTGCCGGATCTGCCCGGCGTGTGCAAACGTTACTACCGTTTTCAGACCACGCTCGACGGCCACAATCACAGCCTCGACAACACCAGCCCAGCGAATATCACCGCCTTGAAGCACCTCGCCAATGACTTGATCGAAAAAGAAGCGGATGCGTTGGACGAGCTGTGCGCAACGCTCACATCTGGGTCGAAAAAGGAGTGAAGCGCGTATCGTAATCGAACTTGTCGACGCCTTCCACTCGTTTCAAGGTCCCGACCACCCAGTAGGTCACCGGCGTCGCGAGCACTTCGTAGACAACCTTGAACAGATAGCCCGATAGAATGAGCCGCAGAATCACCGACCCGCTCATCGTTCCGCTGAAGGCAATGAGCATGAGGACGACCGTATCGACGGCTTGACCCACCACGGTGGATCCGATTGTCCGCGTCCACAAATAGCGGCCGCCGGTGAGAATCTTCATCTTGGCCAGCGTGAAGGAGTTTGCGAACTCACCGCACCAATACGCAATCAAGCTCGCGACCACCAACCGAGGCACCGTATAGAACACCGTCTGAAATGCCGCTTGATTCGGCCACTCCGGGGCCGGCGGCAGCGCCACAATCACGTTGCCCAGCACCGCCATCAGGCCCGACGCCGTGAACCCGATCCAGATCAGCCTGCGTGATCCACCGTAGCCGTACACCTCGGTAAATATGTCGCCAAAAATATAGGTGATTGGAAAGAGCAACTGCGCTCCGCTGACCCGAAAGGGTCCGAAAGCGCAAATCTTCTGGCCAACCAGATTTGAAATTACGAGCACTACGACGAAGATGCTGGTGAGCAGGTCATAGTATTTGAAGACGCGAGGCGGTTGAGTCAACCCACAATTATAAGCGTACGGTCCTGCTGAGGAACTAGAACTTGATCACTGCCGCGGCGCCGTCCGTTTCAAGCCGGTCCCCGGTGGCATTGAACAGATTCGGCGGAATCTCGCCGCGCTCCACCAGCGACAAGCCACGCACCGTGCCGGTCAACAGCAAATCGTTCACTACTTTGGCCCGCTCCCGATCGATCTGGGAATCGATTTTATGAATGAACGTCATGTTCTGCTCGGAGTAGTCGATTCCGATATCGTGCGTAGCCGCGCAGACCCAAATCTCTTGCCCGTTGAACCGGCCGGGCCGCCGCCAGATGCGCAAGTGATGGCGTGCAGCGAACGTGTTGTTCTGCTTCTGGAACACCATGTCTGGGGGAGCGCCGTCCAGTAACAACGTCGACACCGGCGCTTCCTTGTAGCCGCGCTGCTCCACAATCGCGCGGAAGGTTTCGAGCTTGGACTGCCCGTTCAACCGCTCCGCCGTCGCCCAGCCGGCCTTCTCGAAGGCGTTCTGGATATCGTGTTCACTTCCCAGGAACAACAAGTTCGTAATGTCCGACGGCCGCGCTGGCTTCTCAGCCGTCGTTCGAAACGGTTGGCGATTCACCATGCCGGCCAGTTGTTGCTGGGGTTCGATGGCTTTGATTTGTAGTTCAGCCGCGCTGCCGGTCCAGACCAGGGGTTTGGTCAGCTCGATGGTCATCTCCACGCCCGGCTCGTAATCAATGTTGGGATCGGTATCCTTGACCACGGCTTGCTTGACGGTATTCAGCAAATCCGCCAGCGCGGAATATTTCTCTCCGACCTTATGGATGCCCTGGTTCATCCGGCCTGAGCCGGTCTGCGAGGCCAGGATGCCGTTGATTCGTCCGCCGGCGTCCACCGATTCGCGCGCATTATCGACGCCGGTCACCTTCGCCGCCAGCATCGCTTTGGTAGCGCTTCCAGTTGCGATCTGATCGAATGCCAGATCGAGCGCCGCCTGGGCCTCGGCCTGGGTGGCCGCCTTGCTCTCTTTGACGTGTCCGGTGACCACTGCTCCCGCCGAAATGACGATTCTCCCGCTGTCCGCAACCGGGGCGATCACCACAGCTTCGAAGGGTTGGTTTGCTTTTGCGGTGGCAGTATTCAGCGCCGTGGTCAATCGAATTTCGATGAGCGAGCCGGACGGGACTGACACCGCCGCCAGGACGACCGCCGCAGCCAGAAAGCCAACCACTGCCTTCACATTCACATCGTATCCTAACGCCCGGCCGGAAACGCTAAGTTCCTTCAAGCACGCGTCCTGTCCCGAGTGATACATTAATTAGCCAAGAGCGGGAAGGGAAGGAACGCCGCATGAAGACCCTCAGATTTGCAATCCTCTCTATTATTTTTACGCTGTCAGCCTTCGCGCAGGATCTAAGCCTCAGAGCGTGGCAAATGGAAGCAAAAGGTGACGCTGGCGCAGCGCGTGAATTACTCGAACGATCCGCGCAGTCGGGTGGCCTTGCCGGCCTCGAGGCGTACGCGGAATTTCTTGATCGCCACCGCGATCCGGCCGCCCGTCAAGCTTATGAAAAGGTTCTCAGCGCCGCCCCAGGCGATCGGCGCGCCACCATCGCCCGCCGCTTAGTGATACTCGATCTCATCGCAGGCGATCGTGAAGCCGCGCAACGCCACCTGGAGCAGTACCGCGCCGCCGGTGGAAAAGATCTCAATCTCGCCGCGGCTCCTACTCCCGCTTCCGACAAGCGATCCACCATTCCGATTCCCGGACCCCTGCGCTCCTTCGCACGCATGGCAGCGCTTTCACCCGATCTAGGCCGCGACGACGTTATGGCTGCCTTGGCGCGCAATGTCGTCACCAATGGCTACCAGGCCGCCAGCAGCAATGAGGCGCTGGAGCAAACCGAATACCTCAAACTCGTCATCCGCTATCTGTCGCAAGCCCGCGAGCTCGAAAAACTCTCCGGCACCGAGCACGTCATCAAGATTGAAACCTGCGAGTCCACGCAAACCGGCGAATTGCTCAAAGTTCTCGGCTACAGGATGCGCGGCGGCTGTGGCAGCGAAGTGGTGCTCGAAACCGTGAATGCGATGCGAGCCTTCCTCACCATCGATTCCGGATTCCCGCTGGCTGAGCTGGAGCAAAGCCTCCGTACCAATCGGCCCTTCATCTACGACTACAAGCCCACCATGGTTCCCATCCTTTATGGAGCCGATTATTGGACCAGCGCGCGCGAGCGTCAAAACGGCGAATTCATCGACATGTTCCTCGGCGATCCCTCGGTTTGCCGGCTGTATCTCGGCATGGCCAAGCTCGATCCGGCCACTGCGGACGAACTTCGCAAGACCACAACCATACAAAAAATTCGCGCCTATGCTCACGTTCTCGACTTTTACGGCGGAATGTTCCAGACCCGCAACGGGAAGGCGATCGTACCCGGTGGCGCGCGCACGGAAAGAGCCTGGGCCGAGCTGGTGGGCGTCGCTCCCGATAAGCCCGGAGCATTCTTCGAACGTCTGGTCGCCCGGGACGATGGTTGGCTAGCCAGTTACTTTGACGCGCTGCTGCGAATCACTTTTAATTCCAACAATGGACCGGTCAGCAATTACCTCACCGATCCGGAGCGCCTGAAGCGTTTCTATGCCGCCATCCGCGGCAAAGTGACCAGCCCGGGCCCGGCTCGCCCGGTGTTCCGCTCCAATACCGACATGATGCTGCTCACCGCCCGGCTGCGGCTCGATCCGGATGGTAAGCCGCATATCCCCGGCGGCCTGGAAGTCTGGCGCACGCTCTTCATCGAGCATCCAGCGGGCAGCGGCAAGTACGATTCCAAACTCAGCAAAGCGGCTCCGGCCTGGAAGGATGGCGACGACGTTCTCGAAGCGTTGTTCGGATTGTGCCGCAAGGCCGTGGAGAACGAGCCTCTGAAGATCTTCATGGCTCTGAGCGACGTCGATCGGCGGCGCAGCACGCCGCTGCAGGCCAAAACCGCCGATCGCCTGGCCCGTGAATACCGGCTGCTGGGCGCGCAGTATTCGATCCTGGCCGAAGCGGCGGACGTATCCGACGTCACCATCAACCAGTTCATCGATGTCGCGGTCGCCACCAGTCAGATGAAGGACCTGGGGCTGCGAGCCGATTCCGCCGGATCGCTCCAGGCTCTCATCGGGCTTTGGCAGATCTTTTACCGCCAGGGAACCATCGCACCGGCGGATGCCGACCACACGTTGTCGGTGATCCTGACACAATTCGCCAAGATCAAGAATGAGCGTGATGTCTTCGAGGGCGGCCACGAAGGCGTGAAGGCGCTGCTGGCGGCTACCAAGTCGCAGGCCGGCTCGCCGCAGGATCGGATGATCGATCTTCTGGCTGGCGCGGCCGAGTCCGATAACTCGGATGCGCATAATCAACTGGTCGAAGACATGATCCGGATCTTCGAATCGCAGCGCTTGATCTCGCTCAGCACCATTTTCGAGCTGGTGGATCACCTGGAAAGCCTGTCCAAGGGCGAGAAAGCCAACATGCCGCTGATCACCAAGACGGCGGCGCGCATTTCAGAGATTCAGCTCCCCCGCACTTCGCTGAGCACGCTCGAAAAGAACACCCTCAGTTTTGGCTATTGGTCTGAGAAACACATCGAAGCGCAAAGAAAATTGAACCTTCGGGCCATGATCGATAAAGCCGCCACCGATCCCAAGAAGCTGGACGACATTCGGGCCCTGATGGCGCCGTTCCTGCGCGATACGCTGGTCGGTTTGAATTACGTGCACTATGCGCCGCCCGGAGCGCAGGTGCTTTACACCAATCCGCTCTTCGTGCGCAGTCACGATTTCATCGGAATGCAAGGCTCCAATCAAACTTGGAAAACCACTGAGATCCTGGGCACTGGTTGGCCTTCCAGCGCCGGCGGAAAGCTGGTTGGTTCGATGGTTGCATTGCCCTATGCGCTGGCCGAGGCCGAACAGAACTTCCTGATCCCCTCCAAGGAGCAAGCTCTCATCTGGGGCGACCTGGTTCCGCAGTTGATCCTCTCGGCTACCGTTCCGCGCTGGTGGCGAGTCACTCCGGGGCAATTACATTGGGTCGGGTTGCATATGGGCTACGGCGAAACGCTGGTGGCGGAAGCCGCGCTCAGCGCTGACCGGCGGCAGGTGGTGATGGATGCCATCGGGCACTACGCCATGCCCGCGCGCGTCGACAAGATTAGCGATTTGCTCCAGCAGGGTAACGTGAATACCGCGCTCGACAACATCATGCCGTCGGAACTTTTCGCCATCGCGAGAGACGTGCTGGCGGAAGACAAGTCAACCCGCGTTACAGTGGCCGCCGAAATAAACCGGGAAGCCGCCGAATCGCCTCAGCACCTGAACTACCAAGCCATCTCGCGTGCTTTCGGGACTCCCAAGCCTACGCTCGCTAATTCTTATTCGCCGGAGCTGCTCAACCTCCGAACGTTTCCGACCTTGATGGGTTATTCGAGCAGAATCATGGCCGAAAGCTGGGAATCCAACCTGCTCTACTACGCCTCGCTTGCCGACCAGTTGCACCTGGCGCCATCGCAGCTCAATGTTTTGGTGCCGGCCTGGACGCGCGAAACCGTGGAGCGGATCTTTGCTACACATCTGGAGGATTGGCCGGCGTTGCTGCGGTCGCTCCGGCTGGTAGGTGACGATGTTCGCTTGAAGACCAGAAAGCAGGCAGCGGCTGCCGGGGCTGGCTTATAATTGCCGCCGTGGCGGTTTATAATTTTAAAGCGACAAATCGTGGAGGCATCCTTGTTGAGATCTCTTAAATACACGGTCCGGGTCTGCATCGGAGTGCTTGGTTCGGGAGCGTTTCTATGGCTCTATGCTCAGGATCGCCCAACCTTCCGGATCAAGGTCGACATGGTGGTGTTGAGCTTCACCGTCACCGACAGCAAAGGGCACTACATCAACGGTCTGAAACCATCTGATTTTCGAGTCACTGAAGACGCCATCGTGCAAAAGATCAATACTTTTGGCGAGGGCAACAAGCCGCCGCTCCAGGTCATGGACGACGGCAGCACGCGGCCTCTGAATGCCGCTCTGCCGGGCGCCGGACCAGCGGAGGCGAGAAGCGAGGTTCGAACCGATTCCTTTGTCGGCACCAACGTCTTCGTTCTCTTCGATACCAGCAACTATATGTATCGCGGTTTTGTCTATGCCTCGGACGCCATCGCAGATTTTGTTCGCGGGCTCGACCGTTCCGATTCCGTAGCGGTTTATACATTCAGCCGTAACCTGTCGCGTCCCGCGCCGCTGACGCGCGATCGTAACGACGCGATTTTCGGTCTGCGCAAGGCCGTGGCCGGCGACGATGCTGCGCTGTACAACGGACTTCTGCTGACGTTGCGCGACGCCGCCAAGGTGCCGGGACGCAAGGTCATCATCGTTTTCTCGAACGGTCCCGACAACGCCAGCATGGTGGCTCCTGACGATGTCCGCGCAGTGGCCGAAGACGAAGGCATCCCGATTTACGTGATCTCGACCAACGACGTGAACAAGGACCCGATGTCCAGCTCGGTCTTCAAACGCATTTCGACGCGGACCGGAGGCAAAGCTTACTTTGCGAAGACCTGGCAGAAACAGGTGGAAGCGTTCGAATCGATTCGCGAGGATCTGGGCAACAGCTACACCATCACCTACTACCCGCAGAGCAATCCGAACGAGGGCTTTCGCAAAATCAGCGTCGACATCGTATCGGACGTCGGCAAGAAGTACCGCGTTCGCGCCCGCCCCGGTTATCGTCCGCGCGGCGGCTTCCAGTAAGAACCGCTCCTTGCAGTCACGGCTCAGAATCGACGTTAAGCATTTACAACCGCTTCTGTCCGACACATCCGTACCACGACCAAGGGGAGCGGTTGTTCAGGACAGCGTCAGCAAAACCGCCGAGCGCGCCGTGACGCTCTCGATCTTGAACTCGCCCTGCCGAACGCCGAAGTCTTTGCTTGTCCAGAAATCTGTCAAACGACTCCTGCGCGGCAGGCGAAATCCGATCGTCTGCGGTTCTTCTGACCAATTGAACAGCGCAACCCGCTGTGCATCTCGAAGCCGCATCCATCCAACGCGGAGCGAATCGTCTTCAAACTCAGCCGCGACACCCGTCGGCGGGACCAGCTTCTTGAGCATGGCCATGCGCTCGGCGGGAATCTTCGATAGATCGTCGCCCGAAAGCGCCATCCCGCCGCTCGCGTAACACGCGGTGGCGTGGAAAACGAACTCGTTCAACGGAAGCTCACCGTCCAGACAAATCGCATCCGGATCGTTCCACCACAGCCGTCCATTCTGCCAATTGCGGAA
>JBGPSX010000160.1:0-8097 GCA_041490325.1 Bryobacteraceae bacterium
AGCGATGGCCGCAGCTCGTAGTAGCGTTGCTCGCCGAATGGAACCACCATGTTGAGGCCATCCACGGCGCCGCGCTGAAAAATCGCGACCAGGATCTTCTTACGGCGCTGCGTTTCGCCAGCGTACACCGATCGCGACAACCAGGCCGGAATCGATCCAACGCCGAACACCGCCAGCGCTGAGCCTTTGAGAAAAACACGTCGTGAGGTCATGGACAGCAACTACCTTCTTTGGAAATCCGGCGAGCCGATCACGAGGCCAGCCACCAGCCCGGGAGTTTTCTGCTTCTTTTCATCCAGCGCCTTGTCGATCGCCGCCCGCGTCTGCGCCGATGCGTTCCGGAACAGCAGCAGCTTTGCTACCTGCACCGGGTCGTTACCGAAACTGGCGGTGTCCACTTTGACGCCGGCCACTCGATTCTGGGCGAGCTGCATGGCAAAATTCATGCGAGCCAGCAGCGCCGCCGAGTTCACCCATTCGGAATTGAGACTCGAATAACCGGTCGGCTCCTGCTTGCGATACAACGGCTGCCCCAGATTACCCACCTGGTTCGCTAGCGCGAAGGCATCGTTAACATTGGCATCCAGAGCGCGGACTGAGCTCACCACCATCTCGAATGGCGTTTTGACCTTGGCGCGGTACGCGCCCTCCGACCAAAATTCCTTCGCCTCCAGCATCGACCGCATTACTTCGCGGATGTCGCCCTCGGTCGCAAGAAAGGTCTTCGCCATTTTGTCAACAAGCAGCTCCGGCGGGTTATCGGCGACAAAGCGCTGCGCGAGCTTCTTCGAAATAAACCGAGCCGTGGCCGGGTGCGTGGCCAGAATGTCGAGCACTTTTTCTCCATCGTCCATTCCGCCGCCCGCTGGAATGACGTGGCCAAGAACGATCTTTTCGCCCTTGTCGTGCATTCGGTCGTTGTAATAGAATCCGCCGCCGCGCCTCGGCTCGAGAATCGTCCAGCCAGTGAAGCAGCGCGCTACGTCGGTGACGTCTTTCTGCGTATAGCCGCCATTCACGCCGAGCGTGTGCAGCTCCATCAGCTCGCGGCCGTAGTTTTCGTTCAAGCCCCGCTTCACTTTGCGATTCTTGTTGTTGGCGTCGAGATCGGGCCGTACTGACTGGAAGTTATCCAGGTAAAACAGCATGGCCGGGCTTTTCGCCGTGGCCCCCAGCAGCTCCCGAAACTTACCCAGGACGAACGGCCGGATCGCTCGCCGCTCATAATCCGGAATCAAGAACCGGTCCGCGCCCTTTTCGTAAAACACGTTGAAGTGGTTGAACCAGAAATCGTCCAGCTCTTCCGACAATTGCCGGTTGCTCTCGATAGCGCGCAGCAGCTTGGATTCCAGCAGATCGTAGGCCACCACCTGCTGCGGATTGTTGAGCAGCAGAATCTTGCGGCGAACATCGGCCGGCGCCAACACGAACAACTGCTGGCGCATGGGCCGGGGAGTCGCGATCAGCATGTCTTCCAGCCTGCCGGGCGCAAGCGTCGCCAGTAGCTCACGCTTTTTGTCGGGCGTCCCAGAGCGCAGAGTGCGTAACTCGTCGGCGTCCAGAACCTCGCCGATGGTCTTCGCTGGTTCCATCTCGGCCGGCGGTTCAGCCGCACCCTGGCCTGCGGCGCCATCGCCCTTCCTGGCCTTGTAGCGCGCGATCAACCGCTCCACGCTCGCCCGCAATACCGGATCCTCGGGCAGCGGCTGCCGTCCGTCCGCGATGGCGCGGATCAACTGCGGCGGCGGATAATGCTGCACCGCTTCCATGGGCGTCATACGCAGCGACTCCAGCGGCTCGAGCTTCGCTTCCAGGTCCGGATTCTCTTTGACGCGCTCGGGATGAAGCTGCAGTTCGATCCACTTCTTCAGACCCAGCTTCTTCACGCGCGCGACATCGCCCGCCCGGGGCCCGAAGGTCAACCGGTCCAGCGCGTGCAGAATCTGTTGATCCTTGCCCAGCTTTTTCTGAAAAAGTTTGGCTTGCCGCTTGGCCTCATCGGCCTCCTTGGAGGATTTCGGCGCAGATTTGCCGGGGAAGCTAACCAGCAGTGCAGCCAAGCTTCCGGCCAGGAGGGCTCGATTATTCATCAGATTACGATGGCCTCACTATCCATTAAACGCCAAACGAACCCAGAAGTTTACCGGGTACCTTCACTTTCCTCTTGACAGTGTACTATATAACTAGTACACTAACATTACGGATGAACACGACGGCTCAATCCGATCGGCGCTTCGAATTCAAGCTGGATGTTCAAAGCGGCGTTCCGCTGTACCGCCAGATCATCGATCAGGTTCTGGGCGGAATCTCGAAAGGAAGTCTAAAGCCTGGGATGCAGTTGCCGACGGTCCGGCAACTCGCCGTGGACTTAGCGATCAATCCCAATACGGTGGTACGGGCGTACCGCGAACTCGAGATTCGCGAAGTGCTGGCGACCCAGCAAGGGACCGGCACCTTCATCACCGACCAGAAACCGAAGGCGAATGAAATGGAACGCCAGCGCCGCGTTGCGCAGTTGGCGGGCGATCTGCTGGCACGCGCCGGCGCCGAAGGAATCACGTTGCAGGAACTGTTCGACTATTTCCAAGAATTGCAAAACGAAAAAAGGAGAACGTAAGCCATGTTGCCATTGATGATCAGACGAACCAGAGGACAGGATGGTGGCCGTGGATTGGCGCGCGGACAGATCTGCGGAATCGGCGTTGCGATTTTCATCATCTCGCTGGCCATCGGCGCCGCAGGGATGCAGCTAACTCAAAATCCGTTGCCGCTCATCGCAGCGGGGCTGGTGGGTGTGTTTTTTCTGTTCGCGGTCCGCGTGGCCGAGCAATGGCAGAAAGCCGCTGTGCTGCGTCTCGGCCGCTACATCGGATTGCGTGGCCCGGGTGTTTTCTTCATCATTCCCGTGATCGACGAAATCAGCCAATACATCGACCAGCGCGTCCGCGTCACCGACGTTAAAGCAGAATCGGCCCTGACGCGAGATACGGTACCGGTGAACGTGGATGCGATCGTTTTCTGGCTGGTGTGGAATGCCGAGAAATCGATTCTGGAAGTGATGGACTTCGATCAGGCCATCACCCTGAGCGCACAAACCGCGCTGCGCGAGTCGATCGGCCGCCACGATCTTTCGCAGATGATCACGGAGCGCGAAATGCTGGGCAAGGAACTGCAGCGCATCCTCGACGAGAAGACTAATCCGTGGGGCAATCACGGTGCAGTCGGTGGAGATTCGCGACGTTCACATACCGCAGGCACTGGAAGACGCCATGTCGCGGCAGGCGCAAGCGGAGAGGGAACGTCAGGCTCGCATCATTCTGGGTACCGCGGAAACTGAGATCTCGAGCAAGTTCGCCGAAGCATCGACGGTCTACATCAACAATCCGGTAGCTCTGCACTTGCGCGCGATGAACATGTTGTACGAGGCCATTAAGGAAAAGGGCTCGATGGTGATCGTGCCGTCTAGCGCCGTGGAAACAATGGGCTTAGGCGGACTGATGGGTACCGCTTCACTCTCCAACCAAAGGCAATAAGGTCTGTAATAAACTCCCGGCTCGCCCGTCTTTAGGGATGAGCCGGGTGAAGGAGTCAATGATGTCCCGAATATTAGAAGGAATCTTCGTTCTAGGTTGTTCGCTGGTCGGCTTGAGCCAGAGCTTCACCGACAGCAGCGCGATCCGCAACGCAACCGGGTTCACCGTTCAACTGGTCACGCTGACCGAGAACAGGATTGAAACCAACGTCACGCGACTGACCACGAACCTGTGCAACGCACCAGTTCGAATGCTGCCCCGCTGTTGGCGGTATTAGCACTGCGGTCGCCAACCGCCACCCGCGCGCCCCAGTCCTGAGCCGCCAGTCTTTATAATTGAGAAATGTCGTCCACCGTTCCGGCCATCGCTACGCCGGAAGAAGTCTCCCGCTACGAGCCAGTGATCGGGCTGGAGGTGCATGTCCAACTGAACACCCGCACGAAAATCTTCTGCGGTTGTCCGACCGGATTTGGAGCTCCACCGAACACCAACGTTTGTCCGGTTTGCCTGGGACTGCCTGGCGCGCTTCCAGTTCTGAATCGTCAAGTGGTGGAGATGGCTATCCAGGCCGGGCTGGCCGTGCATTGCCGCGTGAATCCGTTCTCGCGATTCGCACGCAAGAATTACTTTTATCCCGACCTGCCCAAGGGCTATCAAATCTCGCAGTACGATCAGCCGCTGGCCGAGCACGGCTGGGTCGAGGTTGTGGTTGGTGGCGCAAAGAAACGCATTGGCGTGACACGCATTCACCTCGAGGACGACGCAGGCAAGAGCATCCACGACGGCTTCAAGGACTCCGACAAGTACACGTACGTCGATCTGAACCGCAGTGGGACGCCACTCATCGAAATCGTGAGTGAACCCGATTTGCGCTCGTCGGAGGAAGTCTACGAGTATCTGACCGAGCTCAAGCAGGTGATGCAGTATGTGGGCGTGTCGGAATGCGATATGGAGAAAGGCCAACTGCGTTGCGACGCCAACGTTTCGGTGCGCTTGAAAGGCGCGGAAAAGTTCGGAACCAAAGCCGAGATCAAGAACTTGAACTCCTTCCGCTTCGCCAAGATGGCGGTGGACTACGAAATCGCGCGTCAAGTGGCGGTGCTGGATTCTGGCGGCAAGATAACTCAGGAAACGAGGCTCTACAACGTAGCGAGCGGCGAAACTGCGGGCATGCGCAGCAAGGAGCACGCGCACGACTATCGATACTTCCCCGAGCCCGACCTGGTTCCGCTGCGCGTGAGTGAAGCCTGGCTCGAGCGCATTCGGGAGGCGATGCCCGAGCTTCCCGCCGACAAGCGCCGGCGCTTCATCGAGAGCTACGGCCTGCGTGAGTACGACGCCCAGGTGCTAACGGCGGAGCGCAGCATCAGCGAGTATTTCGAAAAAGCCGCGGCGGCATCGGGCGACCCGCGCATGGCCGCCAACTGGGTCATCGGCGACTTGATGGGCGCTCTCAAAGGCGGTGACATCTCCGAATCACGGGTAACGCCCGAGCATCTCGGCGAACTGGTTGGCCTGATCGCAAAAGGCGAGATCAGCGGCAAGCTCGCTAAAGAAATTTTTGCGAAGATGATCGAGACCGGCGAGCCGGCCCGAGCCATCATTGATCGCGAAGGCCTGCGCCAGATCAGCGACACGGGCGCGCTAGCTCAGATGGTCGACGAAGTGATCGCGAACAATCCCAAGCAGGTGGAGCAATACAAATCGGGGAAGACCACAGTAATCGGCTATTTGGTTGGCCAAGTGATGAAGGTGAGCAAGGGCCAAGCGAATCCGGAGGCAGTGAACGACCTGCTGAAGACAAAGCTTCAATGAAATTGAGACTTCGGCTAGATCAACAGCCAAGATCAGTACAACTGGTGCATTGAAGGAGCCATGGAAGATCTCGCTGCGCGTATTACAACTGATCCTGCACAATGCGGTGGGCGGCCCTGTATCCGGCACATGCGAGTTCGCGTTTCCGATGTGTTGGAATTGTATGCTTCTGGATTGACCTCCGACGAGATCTTGCAACAGCTCCCTTATCTCGAGCGCCAGGACTTACAAGCATGTCTTCGTTATGCCGCACGCGAGGTTGATCACGCGATCCTTTCGTGTCCATGAGATTCTGGCTGGACGCCCAACTATCTCCCGCAATCGCTACCTACATATCCAGCCGTTTCAGCGTGGATGTTACTCATGTCTCAACCCTTGGGCTCGTGCACGCCACGGACATGGACATTTTTCAGCAAGCTCGGGAACAAGACGTAACGGTCATAACCAAAGACCGCGACTTCTTGGATTTGTCGAGGCGGCTCGGATCGCCTCCGCAAGTGGTTTGCTTAGGTGTGGCAATACTTCGAACGCAATGATGCGCCTAATTCTCGATTCCAAGTTTGCCGAAGTCTTGCGATTGCTGAGTCAGGGCGAAACGATTGTTGAGCTTCGAGATGTGATCGCGGCGCCTCCGATCCATCCTGGAGAATAGAAGCGGACTACCGCTGATTCGCCCGCAATGTCTTTTTCCGCAACCGGATCGACTGGGGCGTCACTTCCACGAACTCGTCGTCGCGGATGAACTCGATGGCCTGCTCCAGGTTCAGAATGCGGGGCGGGACTAAGCGAATCGCTTCATCCGCGGTCGAGGCGCGCATGTTGGTCAGTTTCTTTTCGCGGACGATGTTCACATTGAGATCGGCGTCGCGCGAGTTTTCGCCGACAATCATGCCCTCATACACTTCGATGCCTGGCGTCACGAAAATTTCCCCGCGCTCCTGCAGGTTGAAGATCGCGTGTCCGGTGGTCTTGCCCGGCCGATCCGCCACTAGCGACCCAGTGGGACGCGAGGCAATGTCGCCCTGCCACTCAATGTAGCCGTGGAACAGAGAATTCATGATGGCCGTGCCCTTGGTGTCGGTCAGCATTTCGCTGCGCAGGCCGATCAGCCCGCGCGACGGCACGTGAAACTCGAGCCGCACCCGCCCCGACCCGTGGTTGACCATCTTCTGCATCTTGCCTTTGCGCCCGCCCAGCTTCTCGATCGTCACGCCGACGAAGTTCTCGGGACAGTCGATCACCAGCAGCTCTATCGGCTCGTGGAGTTTCCCGTTGATGGTCTTCGTCAGGATCTCGGGCTTGCCCACCATCAGCTCGAAGCCTTCGCGGCGCATCATTTCGATCAGGATGGCAAGCTGCAGTTCGCCGCGCCCCATTACCTTAAACGCGTCCGGACCCCAGGCCTCTTCGACGCGAATCGAGACATTCGTGAGCAGTTCCTTGTCCAGGCGATCGCGCAAATTACGCGATGTCACGTACTGCCCTTCCTTCCCCGAAAATGGCGAGGTGTTGATGGTGAACACCATCGAGATCGTCGGCTCGTCAATCTGGATGTGCGCAAGCGGTTTCGGATTCTCGGCGCTGGTGATGGTTTCGCCTATCGTGATGCCTTCCACGCCCGCGATAGCCAGAATGTCGCCCGGCTGCCCGATGGTCTCATCCACGCGCTTCAGTCCTTCGAACGAATATAGCTTCGTAATCCGCGTGTTCTGGAAAGTACCATCCAGCTTTGCGATGGCGACGTCGTCGCCGTGTTTCAGCACGCCTGAAAAAACGCGGCCGATCGCGATTCGCCCCAGATAATCGCTGTAGTCCAGATTGGCCACCAGCAACTGCAGCACTGCTTCGGAATTCCCAGCAGGTGGCGGGATGTGTTTGACAATCGCCTCAAACAACGGCTTGAGATCGCTCGATTCTTCCTCCGGCGAGGTCTTCGCGATGCCGATCTTGGCATTGGTATAGATGACCGGAAAGTCGAGCTGGTCTTCGGCCGCGTCCAGATCGATAAACAGATCGTAGACCTCGTTCAACACTTCCTGAATGCGCGCATCCGGCCGGTCGATCTTGTTGATCACCAGGATCGGCGGCAGCTTGGCCTCGAGCGCCTTGGTCAGGACGTAGCGAGTCTGCGGCAGCGGGCCTTCGCTCGCATCCACCAGCAGCATGACGCCGTCCACGATCTTCAGCGCGCGTTCCACCTCACCGCCAAAGTCGCTGTGGCCGGGCGTATCGACGATGTTGATCTTCACGCCGTGATAGCGAACTCCAGTGGTTTTAGCCAGAATGGTGATCCCGCGCTCGCGCTCCAAGTCGTTGGAATCCATGACGCGATCAGCCACCTGCTCGTTGTCGCGGAAAATGCCGCTTTGCTTCAGCATGGCGTCCACCAGCGTGGTTTTGCCGTGGTCGACGTGCGCAATAATCGCGATATTGCGAATCAGCTCGTTGCGCGCTTCGCTATGATCGGTAGTGTGACTCAAGACTTCTGGTTGCATCCGTAAATCCTATGGTCGCACGCCCCGATCACCAATCCGGCACCGCGCTCCCCAGCGTTGTTATCGTTGGGCGCCCAAATGTCGGCAAATCCACGCTTTTCAATGCCCTGGTGGGCCAGCGCCGTGCCATCGTCGGAGACGAGCCCGGAATCACGCGGGATCGTATTTACGGACAGGCGAACTTTCTGGGAAAGCACTTCGAAGTAGTGGACACGGGCGGCATTATTCCCAACGATGCCGAAATGATCCCAGCC
>JBGPSX010000161.1:0-8095 GCA_041490325.1 Bryobacteraceae bacterium
AGGAAGCGGAGCAACCCAAGTGTGAATCGCGGAGTAAGCCGCGGACGCGAGAAACATGGGCCAGACCTTGGACAGAACGTGGCGGGCACAACATAGGGCATAAGCCGCGGCCAATGCCGGATAGACGACGTTCAGCTCGAGAATGCCGAAGCCCAGCAGGAACGAAATCCATTGCCAAGTGTAGTAGCGAAGATCCCCGGTTTCCGCGTAGCGCACCAGCAGCCAGAGGCTCAACATGAACGAGACCGCGCACAGGAGTTCATAGTAGATGGCGGTCCAGGACAACACATAGCCCATTGAACTATTGGTCAGCCACAAGATCGCGGCCCAAAAGCCCGCGGTACGCGATCCGGTCAGACGGAAGCACAGTGAAGCCAGCAGGAACACACCGGCGATGAAGGTAGTGAATGCCCAGCAACGGTAGGGCAGAGGATTTACTCCGAACATCACTGAGAAAGACATGAAGAAAACACGCTCGCTCAGCGTTCGAATCGTTCCTTGCGCCAGAGGATGAAACAGGGCCCACAAAAAGCCTTGCGATTCGCGCGCAATGCTCAGCAGCTTGAGCCACACGAAGTCGTCTTTTTGAAACCAGCAAACCAACCCCGGCCAGTACAGCGTCAGCGTCAATACCGGAGGAACGAGCCATCGAGCCTGAGAAAGCCGGGGCAAAAGATATTATGCCGTGTTTGTAGTTGATTGTTCGTTGCAAGCGCGTTTAGGATGGACTATCGACGAACTACTGCGCGATCTTCTCCGAGGAGACAAGGTTCTCGACCTGGGCTGTGCCGGAGGCAGCTTTGATTCCGCTGACAAGCCCTTCCAGGTTGTACGAATCGACCTGGATCGAGAAACACTGCCTCGCTCCAATGCCGTCCAGGCCGATGCCGCGAAGCTGCCATTCAGCGATGGTTCGTTTGATGTCGTAGTTTCCAACCATAGTCTCGAGCACTTCACGGATCTCGATGGCGCATTGAAAGAAGTGGGCCGCGTTCTGAAGGCGAACGGTTCACTCTACGTCGCCGTACCGGACGCGGGAACGATCTCCGATTGGTTGTACCGATGGCTCGCTCGGGGCGGCGGACATGTGAATCCCTTTCGATCCGCGACAGACCTTTCGGTGAAGATCGAGCGCTCCACCGGCCTCCCACACATCGCCACGCGCACTCTCTGCGCTTCACTGTCCTGTCTGAACAGAGCCAATCGCAAGGCGCGCGCTCCCCGCCGGCTCATCCTTTTGGGTGGCGGACGCCAGATATCGCTGCATTTTCTCAACGGCGGATTCCGCGTCCTGGATCGGCTGTTCGGAACGCGGCTGAGCGTATATGGATGGGCATTGTACTTCGGAAGCGTGAGAGCCCCGATCGACACCCACACTTGGATCAATGTTTGCGTCCGATGCGGATCTGGACATCCTTCCGAGAAGCTGAAGCGAGCGCGTAAGCTGATGCTGTTTTCTACATACCGATGTCCGTCCTGCGGAACGACGAACCTCTTCGCCGACGACAAGCACTACCGGCATCTGAGGTAGAGATCGCTCAGTCCGGCGCGCGAAACACCTCGTGGATATCGCTGACAAAATACGGGCAGTCCCGGATCGGCAGGAAGCCTGCATTCACCCGGCCGCCGATGACGCTGAAAACCAGGATCAGCGCAATCGGGATAGCCTGCAGCAGGACGATGCCGAGGAGAGCTCCCAGGTATGCCGCCAGGCCGTAAATACCGGGACTGGACGGAAAACGCAGTCCAATTCCGATCGAGGCCAGCACCAACTCGAGAATGAGCGCCAGCGCGATCGCGATAAGCAGTCGCGCGCCAACGATATCGCCGTAAACGAAAAACGCGCTCAGGCCGTGCAATAGCAGGCCAATGAAGTTCATCTTCGACCGTCCCGCCACGCGCTTCCCCCGCGCGATCGGAATCGAACAGGATCGGATGCGCGAGCGAATCACCGCCGCGGCATAGTGATTCCAGATCTCAGGAGTCACGGCCAGCTTGGCCAGGCTTTCGAAAGGAACGATGCTGAAATTCCCGACACGCACAGCGGCCCCGGTCAAGATGAGGTGGATCAAGCGGTAGATCTGGTACAGAATGCGGAACGACAGGCTTTCCAGCCTTTTGGCGCGCTCCGCAAAGACAATGGAGTGGCCACCTTCCTTGTCGAAGCGCTCGATGAGTTGCCGGATATCTCCGGGACGATCCTCTCCGTCCGCATCCATTACGACCACCGCTCGGCATGGCCGGTTTTGATATACGTACACCAGTCCGGCGGCGATGGCCCGTTGATGTCCGAGATTCCTGCGCAACTCGAGAATGTTGACGGCGCGCAAATGCGCGAAACGCCCGCTGGCAAAGTTCGCCGGCATGGCATCGGTGGAACCGTCATCGACGAACAGTACTTCGACGCTGACGGAATCCGGCCGGAATGCCGCATCCAGTTCGCTGAGGAGCAGCTCGGCCGCCTCCCAGTCGTTGAACATGGGAATTAGAATTACAATTCGATCGTCCGTCAATGCCACTCATTATTCCAGATGGAACACGTGGCGTGCGGACTATCAGCCGTGCGAAACACGAGCTTGCCGGCGGTGCTGGGAAACGACTGAAGACTTAGCCGCCGCAGCGGGTTTCTTGGGAGCCTGCTTCTCGGCCAGGCTTTTCTTCAACGCCTGCATCAGATCGATAACAGGCGCCCGGCGCGGCTTGCGCTCGCCCTTGATCTGTTTCCCTTCGCCTTTGGCTTCCACCAGCTTCAGCAGGCGCTCCTGGTACTCGTCGCGGTAATTCTCGGGCTTGAAGTGAGTGGCGAGCCCCTTAACTAGTTGCTCGGCCAGCGCTACTTCCTTCGCCGAAATCTTCGCTCCGTCCTCAACCCAGTATCCTGGAACTTCGCGAATCTCGTTCGGATAATACATGGTGTGCAGCGTGAGCCCGTGATCGCGCGGGCGAATCACCACGACATACTCGCGCCGATGCATCCCCACTTTCGCGACTGCCACGTATCCGGTTTTCTCGAGCGTCTGAACCAGGAGCCGATAAGCCTTTGTACCGGCCTTCTCTGGAAGCGCGTAGTAGGACGATTCGTAGTACAGCGGATCGACCTCATCGATCTTCACAAATTCGGTGATCTCCATACTGTCGGTGGACGGAGGCGCATTCTTTTTCACCTCTTCTTCGGTAACTGTCACCATGTGCTCCTTGTCCAACTCGTAGCCTTTCACCAGTTCGGCTCGCTCCACCACACGTTTGCAGTGCGGACAATATAGCTGCTGTTTTATGCGCGTGCCGCAAACTTCATGCACTTCGTGAAAAGCGACGTGCTCTGGCCGTGCGGCAGCGTAGAGACGGATCGGAACTGAAACGAGCCCAAAACTGATATAGCCTTTCCAAACTGTAGAAGCCATGGCGTCCTCTTTCGTAAGACTCAGGCGTACAAGAGGATGTTTCTCAACGCCTTGAAGCGCCGTAGAACGCGAGCGAAACAAAACCGAATGCCGGACATCTTACAAATGAGAAACATCCTGTTGGGGGAGCCCTGCCCGAGGTGTGCCCCTTTGGAGACTATTTATGCGCATCGCTGAAGTTGCACCACTGTATGAGAGCGTTCCTCCGAAGCTCTACGGCGGTACCGAGAGAGTGGTTTCGTATTTGACGGAGGAATTGGTGGAGCAAGGTCACGACGTGACACTGTTCGCCAGTGGTGACTCGACTACGCGGGCCGAGCTGGTACCGGCCTGTGACCGCGCGCTCAGGCTGGACCCGAATTGTGAAGACTCGTTGGCCTGCCACATGGTTTTGTTGGAAGAGGTATTCCAGCGCGCGCTAGACTTCGACGTTATCCATTTTCATATCGACTACCTGCATTTTCCCTTCTCTTCCCGATTCGCCGTCGACCACGCCACAACTTTGCATGGCAGGCTGAACATTTCGGATCTGGCTCGCTTATACAAGTACTTTCCCGAAACCCCGTTGATCTCGATCTCAAATTCCCAGCGCGAACCCCTGCGCGACGTCAATTGGGCGGCCACGGTTTATCACGGGCTTCCCACCGGCCTGCTCGGGTTCGTAGAGCAACCCTCGGGTTACCTGGCATTTCTGGGCCGGATCTCTCCCGAGAAACGGGTCGATCGCGCGATAGAGATTGCGATTCGCAGTGGACTGCCGCTGAAAATCGCGGCCAAAGTAGATCGCGCCGATAAAGAGTACTTTGAATCCTGCATCCGGACGAAGCTCGATCATCCAATGGTGGAATACATCGGCGAAATCGGCGAACACGAAAAACAGGAATTCTTGGGTGGAGCCCGGGCTTTGTTGTTTCCCGTGGATTGGCCAGAACCGTTCGGCTTGGCTATGATCGAAGCGATGGCCTGCGGCACACCTGTTATCGCGTTCCGGAGAGGGTCAATTCCGGAAGTCGTCGACGAAGGAAGCACGGGCGTGATCGTGGATGACGTGGATGCGGCTGTCGCGGCAGTGGAACCCACCAGCTTGATGTCCCGTCAACGTTGTCGCGCGCAGTTCGAAAAACGCTTCACCGCCGCCCGCATGGCGCAAGATTACGTCAGTGTATTTCGATCGCTCAGCCAGGAGCCCGAAACCACGGAACTCGAGACGGTTGTCACTTAACCGGACAATGCACGCGCAAGAAGTCATTCTTCCGCAGGAACAGTACTATATTCTCGCCACCGAATCCGCTCCATCGGAGCGGACGCTGGTTTTGAAACAGGGCGAGATGTTTGGCGTGCTGGACCGCTTCGGGGATATCAACTCTGAGGCTCGCCATGAAGAGGGGCTGTATCACGCCGGCACGCGTTTTCTGTCGCGACTCTGCCTGTCGCTGGTAAGCGGCCGTCCGATGCTGCTGAGTTCAACCGTGCGCCAGGACAATGTGGTCCTGGTAGCGGATCTCACCAATCCCGACGTTTACTTCGACGGCCGGGTGGTGCTTCCTCGCGGCACTTTGCACGTGCTGCGATACAAGTTCATTTGGAACAATGTCTATTACGAGCGAATTCGCATTCACAATTATGCGTTCTCGCCCGTGAATACCAGTATTTCGATCGCGTTCGGCGCTGACTTTGCGGACATCTTCGAAGTGCGCGGGCAACAACGCGAGCGGCGCGGCGAGTACTTCAAACCCGAACATCGCAGAACCGGCGCTGTTCTAGGTTATCGGGGCCTGGATGGAGTTCTACGCCGCACGATTTTGCAGTGCGATCGAGAGCCGGAGTTGATCTCGGACTCGGAAATGAATTTTGACATCCACCTCAGGGAGTGTGGCGAGCAGGAAGTTCTGCTGAGCGTAGCGTGCGAGTCGGATGAGAATCGGGCCACCGTCCTTTCTCTCGCGAGCGCGGAGGCGGCGGCCAACAATGCCGCCAAAATAGATCCGCTCGAATGCAGCATCAGTTCCTCGCATGATCAGTTCGATCAATGGGTAGCGCGCTGCCGCGCCGACATCGCGACCATGCAGACCGACACCGTGCATGGCGCTTATCCCTATGCCGGGATTCCCTGGTTCTGCACGCCCTTTGGAAGAGACGGCATCATAACCGCACTGGAATGCCTGACCGTAGCTCCGCACATCGCCCGAGGCGTTCTCTCCTATCTGGCAGCCACTCAGGCAACGGAGGTCTCTTCCGATCAGGATGCCGAGCCGGGCAAGATTCTGCACGAGGCTCGCTACGGCGAAATGCCGGCTCTGGGCGAAGTGCCGTTCCGGCGATACTACGGCAGCGTCGATTCCACTCCTCTGTTCGTCCTGCTGGCGGCAGCCTATTACCGAAGAACCGCTGATCGCGAATTCCTCCAGTCCATCTGGAAGAACATCGAGCGCGCTCTCGATTGGATCGATCGCTATGGCGACCCGGACCAGGACGGGTTCGTCGAGTACAATCGGCGATCGCTGCACGGTCTTGTGCAGCAGGGCTGGAAGGACTCGCAGGACTCCGTCTTTCATGCCGATGGAAGTCTGGCCGAGGGCCCCATCGCGTTGTGTGAAGTGCAAGGCTACGTCTACGGGGCCAAGCTCGGCATCGCGGCCGTTGCGGATGCAATCGGCTTGACAGACCTGGGCACCCGCTTGCGCCGGGAGGCGGAAGTGCTTCGTGAGCGTTTTGACACGATGTTCTGGTGCGACGACATCGAAAGTTACGCCCTGGCGTTGGATCGCCACAAGCAACCTTGCCGCGTGCGCACGTCGAACGCGGGTCAGTGTCTCTTTACCGGCATTGCGCTTCCGGACAAGGCCAAGCGCATGGCTGAGCTCCTCGGTAACGACACCTTCTTCTCTGGTTGGGGAATTCGAACGGTGGCGCAGACCGAGGCTCGCTACAATCCGATGTCGTATCACAATGGATCGGTTTGGCCGCACGACAATGCCTTAGTTGCTTTGGGATTGGCGCGCTACGGCCGCAAGGATCTCGCGGCCAGGATCATGAGCGGCATGCTGGCGGTTGCAACCTACGTGGAAAACTACCGGCTACCCGAACTGTTCTGCGGCTTTTCGCGGCGGCCCGGGAAAGCGCCCACGGCCTACCCGGTTGCATGCGCTCCCCAGACTTGGTCGTCGGCAGCGGTTTTTATGCTGATCGAGGCGTGCCTTGGACTCTCAGTCGACGGCTTGGCGCGACAAGTGGTCTTGGCCAAGCCCGTCTTTCCGCCCGAGCTGGATCGATTGAGTATTCGAGACCTTTCGATCGCGGGGGCCAGTGTCGATTTGCATCTTTTCCGGCACGGCCAGTCGGTGGCTGTGACACTACACCGCCGGCGCGGCGACGTCGAGGCCGTCGTCCAGCATTAATCAGCCTTAACAACGCGTTGGAGCCGCGGCGCGTCAATCAAAGCGATAGAATCACTTCAAGGAGACTGGATAAATGACCATGTCGAAAGTTTTTCGGGGAAGTTTCGCGGCGCTGGTATTCGCCGTTCTTTGCCTGCCAGCCTTTGCTCAGAGAGACCGGGAGCGATACGGGGGAAGAGGTCGATGGGAAGTCCTGGGCGAGGCGCACGTGGACGGGGCCGCGGATCACGATCGGATCGCGGTTAGGGGCGACTACCGCGCCATCCGGCTGCGTGTCGAAGGCGGCGCTATCAACTTCGAGCGCGTTGTTATTCATTACGCTGATGGCAGACCAGAGGACATCGGAATCCGTCACCGCATACGTTCCGGAGAGGAAACCCGAGCCATCGATCTGCCTGGCAATCGCCGAGCAATTGAGAGCGTCGAGTTTTGGTATTCGAAAGACCGTTGGCGAAGCCGGCCGCGAGTAATCCTGTACGGCCTGCGTTAAAGGCCAGCCAGTTTTCAGATTTGCCGGCTGCGCAGGCGTTTCAAAGCGGCCGGCAAGTTTGACAGCTAGCTCCTTATATTGATAGGCTCCACCATTAGGTAGCGCAATTCTGTTCCACGTTCCGCGTTGATCGAAAGGAGCACGGGTGCACGCAAGGGTTCCGGTTGTCGTCTCCTGCGGACTCTTCTTGGCTACCCTCGGGGCTTTCGCCGGTGACACCGCAGCGCTTAGCCGCGACGGCGCCAAGAAGCTCAAGAGCCCCATTCCTTTCTCCAAGAAGTCCATCTCCCAAGGCCGGACTATTTTCCTGCGGCAGTGCGCCGCCTGCCACGGTAACGACGGAAAAGCGCAGGTCGACGTGGTCGCCGACGCCACCGATCTCACGTCACCTAAACTCTGGCGTAGTGGAACCAACGACGGCGAGATTTTCCGCAGCATTCGCGACGGCGCCGGCGAAACCATGCCGCCTTTCAAAACCCAGATCTCTCCGGAATCCGATATTTGGAATCTGGTCAATTTTATTCGCAATTTGTGGCCGGAATCGACCAGGCCACAGTTACAGGAAGACGCCTCCGGCGACAAGAAGAACTGAGGACAGAACATGAACGAAGAAGCGAAACCCAAGCCAGCCGAGAACACCAAGAACGGGGCCGACACATCCCGGAGAAGTTTCTTCACCGCTCCAGCGGGCGTTGGCGCGGTTGCGGCGGCCATGCTGACTCCTTCTCAGCTATTCGCCGAGACAGGCATTCCGTCGATCGCGATTCCCAAGGAAGTTCCAACCACGCTGAACGAATCGCCGAAAC
>JBGPSX010000162.1:0-8086 GCA_041490325.1 Bryobacteraceae bacterium
GAAATGTTGTGCCCCGGCCTTTTCAGTGACCGAAGCTTGAATCGCGCGAAACGCCTCGCGAACGGCCGCCTCATTCGACAGATTCAGCCGCACGCCACCAACATCCGTCTTGTGTGTAATGCTGAGCGAGTTCAGTTTCAATACCGCCGGGAAGCCGATCTCGCGCGCCGCCGCGGCCGCTTCTTCCTCATTGACAGCAATTTTCGTCTCGACCACCGGTATGCCGTAGGCTTGGAGCACTTGCTTCGATTCAAACTCGGTCAGGATCTCCCGATCCTCCGCGCGCGCCCGTTCGATCACCTTCGCGGCTGCTCCCGGATCGATCGTAGTGGAGCTCGTGAGTACCGGAGTCTCATACAGCCCGCGCAGATTGTAACTGTACTTCCACATGTAGTGGAACGCGCGCACCGCAGTGTCGGGGAAGGGAAATGTGGGAATGCCCGCGCGATTCAGGACCGTTTCTCCCTGCGCCGCTTCAGCGCCGCCCATCCAGCTAGCCAGTATCGGCTTGCGATCCAGCTTGGCGAATCGCACCAGCTTCTCGGCGATGAGCGCGGGATTGGTCATGCCCTGCGGTGTCATGATCACCAGGAGCCCATCCACGCCGGGATCCCGCGCGACGATCTCGACAGCTTGCTCGAAACGCTCAGGCCCCGCATCGCCGATGATGTCGACTGGATTGCTGTGGCTCCAATGCGGCGGAAGCACGTGGTTGAGCGACTCGACCGTAGCTGTGGAAAGTTCGGCCAGCTCGCCACCTTGCAGCAGCAGTGCGTCGGTTGCAATCACGCCCGGGCCGCCGGCATTGGTGACGATGGCGAGCTTAGGACCGTTGGGCCGGGGTTGGTTCGCCAGCACCTCGGTCATGTAGAAAATGTCCGCGATACTGTTGACGCGCAACACTCCAACCCGGCGGAATGCGGCCTCCAGCACGTCGTCGCTTCCAGCCATCGAGCCGGTGTGCGACGCGGCGGCCTTGGCGGCCTGTGCGGTCCTCCCTGCTTTGATCACGATGATCGGTTTGTTCAATGCGACTTCGCGCGCGGCCGATAGGAACGAACGCGCGTCGCCAATCGATTCCATGTAAACAACGATGCTGCGCGTATTGGGATCATCACCGAGGTAATCAATCAGGTTTCCCCAGCCCACGTCCAGCATCGAGCCCGCCGAAACGAACGCGCTGAAACCGATCTGCTCTCTCAAACTCCAGTCCAGGATGGCCGTGCACATTGCCCCGCTCTGGCTCACGAACGCTACCGAGCCGGAGCGCGCGACGGTGTGCGCGAAGGTGGCATTCAAACCACTGATGGGACACATGACGCCCAGACAATTGGGCCCGATGATCCGCATCCTGGCCGGCCGCGCCGCCGCCAGAATCCTGCGCTCCAACTCGAGGCCGTGCGGTCCCGATTCCCGAAATCCCGCCGAGATAATGACCGCGCCCCCAACTCCCGCTCGAGCGCACTCCTCCACGACGCCCGGCACGGTTTCAGCCGGAGTCATAATGATCGCCAGTTCAGGCGTCTCGGGAAGGCTCGCGACATTCGGATAAGCCTTAATACCGAGCACGCTGCTCTTTTTGGGATTGACAGGATAAACAGTGCCCCCGAAGGGGCTACGAATCAGATTCCAAAGTACGGATCGCCCAACGTGCCCTGGCCGGTCGGTAGCGCCGATGGCCGCCACCGAGTGCGGCTTAAAAAAAACATCCAGATCCGGCCGGGTTATATCGCGACGTTGATTACCCATGAACCTCACACCTTGGCTGCTCGTATCCTACGAGGGGCTGCCCACGAACTACATTAGATGAATTTACGTATGGTAGGCTTCAGCCCGTAGCCGACATGTGCAAGTATCGTAATCATTTGCATCCGGACGTCAGAGACGCCAGGGTAGCGTCAAATGCCTCACTCCACCCATCAAGTGCGCGCATTGCCGCTATCGGCGATGACATCCGCGGACTGAAAGTCCGCCCCACAAAATGTCAGCGATGATCATGGAACGCTGCGCATGCCGCTGCAGCGTCGAAGCCTGGACCGGATCCAAGCTTCCCCGCTTCCACGCTATCCTTGCTAAGCAATTGAAGTTCGGCCGATATGATTGCGAGATGGACGGTGCTAGGGGAGTCGCCCTCAAAGACCACATGCCGGACTCCGGCATCCCAGATCTTCGCAAGACGATCCGACCCCTTGCGTGCGATCACCACGAAGCGCTCCACATCGGGAAGCGAGATTTCCTCGGCGCTGTTGTCGTCCATCACCACGACTCCATCCAGTCTCAAATCCGGACGATCCACTACGCAGACACGATGGTTACCATCGCGCAGCAAGAGGTTGCGAAGTGAGTGGGTGAATTCCGAATAACTCAGCGCCAGTTGTATGGTTTTCATAGGCTAATCGCCAACAACTGACTTGAACTGTTGCAATCGGTGAACCATTCGTGCTTCACTTTTCGAAACACTTGCGATTCAGCAAGATGACGTGAGGCTGCTGGCATTGGGTCTGGCTTTTCATGCCCCAGTGGGGTACCAGCCCCACCGATTTCGCGTGATCGCGGTCTCCAACGTGCACTACGAATAGCGAGCATACTATATGACCCCATCTGCCCAGCCTGCCCAGAGACTAACGCTGCGTCAGCCGGCCGGCAGGTGGCAGCGTCCGGAAATCCTCGAAGCGATCTTTGACCAGCTTTCCGACGCGCTTTTTATTTATGACAAAGAAATGCGCATCACCGGCGTAAACCAATCGGCGCAGCGTATGTTCGGCATGTCCGCTGAAGAGATGATTGGTAAATGCTGTCAGGAGGTCTTCCACTGCATGGGTTGCGATCCAGGTTGCGGAATGCTGCAAGGCTTGGGCGAGCAAGCGTGTCTGCCCTCGGGAACGATGAGCATCCGCATGAAAAACGGGCTCGAGCGCTTGGTGGTGATCCGGACCATCCAGATTCTGGACGACGCGGGCGCGCGAGAAGGCGTGGTCGCGACCATCAAGGACATGACCGTTGAGACCGTGGCCGTCAAGACGCAGATCATAGCCGAGTCCCAGGCCATGCTGGAAGTGCTGGCCTTCGTGCGGCGAATCGCGGTCAGTGAGGCAAGCTCCATTCTCATCGAAGGCGAAAACGGTACCGGCAAGGACCTGATCGCCAAGACGCTCCATTACCAAAGTCTGCGGCAGGCGGAGCCGTTCCTGGCCATCAATTGCGCCGCCATTCCCGATACTCTGCTCGAAAGTGAATTATTCGGCTACGAGAAAGGCGCTTTCACCGACGCGCGCGCGCAGAAGCGTGGATTGTTCGAGCTGGCGGACAAAGGCACGCTGTTCCTGGACGAGATCGGCGAGATCCCGCTTTCGTTGCAGGTGAAGCTGCTCAGAGCGCTGGAAGAGCAATGCTTCCGGCGGCTGGGTGGCTTAGAGGACATCCATGTGGATCTGCGCATCATTGCCGCCACGAACAAGAATCTACGCGAAGCCGTCAAGGAAGGGGCCTTCCGTCAGGATCTTTACTACCGCCTGAATGTCATTCAACTCATCGTGCCGCCACTGCGCGACCGGCCGCAGGATATCCTGCCGCTGGCGCGCTTCTTCATCGATCACTACAACGCCAAGTTCAAGCGGCAGGTCGAAGGGATTGCGCCGGAGTCCGAGAGTCTCCTTCTGTCACACCAATGGCCCGGCAATGTCCGTGAACTGCGCAATGCCATCGAGCGCGCCATGATCCTGGAGGACACGACGCACATTCGACCTGCCAGCCTGCCCATCGCAGTGCGCGGCGTGCCTGTTCCGGAAGTTCCGTTCTCGCGCACTGGCGACCCGATGTCGCTAGTCGACCAGGAGCGGCGCCTGCTGGTCCAAGCGCTCGAAAAATCCGGCGGCAACCAGACCCATGCCGCGCGCCTGCTCAGGATCACGCGCGATACGCTGCGCTACAAGATGAAGAAGTTCAACCTGCGCTGATAACCCATCATTGCGCGGGCGCTTTGAGCGGAGCTTCACGGGACGCACTGCGAAGCGTCCAGCCTCGCCAGCAGGTTCGTCAAAGCGGCCACCGCGAGGTCTGTCCCACAACAGCCTGCCCGAAGCTCACAAACGTTGGCTGTAGCATAGCCAAGTCATCGAAAGGGCGAGATTCGAACCACAAGTAAACTTATCGATTTACGGAGCCACACGCCGGTATCGAATTGCGAATTAGGTAACCCAGTCTTCAACTCTTCTCATTTCGCCATTGATTCTACAGAGAGTTTCGGGCGCCGAGAGTACCCCGGTATGCTCCTGTTCTGGATTTGGGGGGCTGCCTTCGCCTGTTCGGGCTCGTTAACTGAGGGTTCGATTTGCTCTTCTTCTTGTTGGCTCTCGACGTCTTTCGGGAACCGCCAGATACCATGAAAACAATCGCGTTTCCTATGCCCTTGGTACAAACCATTCTCGACTTCGAAGTCAAGCCTCCGCCCCAGCTCATTTACGAGATCCTGAAGCACGGCTCCGCTTTTCTGAAATGGCATGTCGAGACACTGCCGCACATACATGAACAGCGAGCCAATTGGAACTAATACCAAGAATTCACGAAACTCGGGCCGACGCCTCGTTTCCGTCCCGAAGGCTGCCGTCACCCGCCTTCGTGACTACCTGTTGAATCGTCTGCCCGAGGACAATTTCCCGGTTACTGCGCAAATAGTGCAGCAGGGCCATAGGTCGTTACTTTAGAATAGCCCGCTATGTGTGTCCCGATAATGAGCGCAAGCTGGCCATTGGCCTATTTGGATCGATGCTCGCGAATGGACTGTAGCACCTGGTCCAAAGTTAGATCTTTCCGCCACTCATCGCGGTCGCGCGTGTAGTCGCCGGGCCCGGAGCGATTCAAGCGGAGGAATCGCGCAAGGCCGTCAGCGCCTAGTTCGCGTTTCAGCACATCGAGAGCATGCCGCTCGAACTGCTCGTCGGTCAATTTGTCGAAGGCCATCATAGTCCTTGCTCCTGGATCCAAGATACGGGATTCCGCACCGGGATTCGGGGATTGCCCACTCCTTGCCCGGCCCGCTTGATCAGGCGGTCGTCAGTGGAGAGCAACACATTCACCTCGCCGCCTCGGCTGCAGCAACGTGGAGCGCATCGAAGGGACCGTAGCCCAATGGCAGCAGGCCTTGAGCGCGTCGAATCACACCATTGTCGATCTCCACCGTCTCCGAAGCCAGGGACAGGAACGTTTCCACTTCCACTCGCCGTTCCATGGACGGATTACGCCGCGCTTCGTCTTCGAGCGCTTCGCTCGAGATCAAGTCCACCGTACCCATGCGAACCTGAGTAAGAACTCTCAATGGCTTCGGTTTCCTCGCGAATTCTGAACTGTGACTGGTCGTCGGTGAGCCGACTGAGGCAGCATACATCCAAGTAGACCTTCACGAATGCTCCAGGGATTTACGTCTCTCACTGCGCGCTGTGAAGAGGAAGCACACCAGGCAACGCATGTCGCTTAGTCAGGCTCTCGCTCCCACACCAAAGTTAAGACGCCATTCGGCTGCATCGCGCGCAGTGTCAATCGATTCTCAGAAAACTCGTAAGTGCGCCGCAAGTCCGTTCCCGGCCAACTTGGGTTCAAAGCGGCCTGCACGTGATGAATCACAGTCCGCGACGCTTCGTCGACGTCGTAAGTTCCAAAATAGGCGACGAATCCGCTCTGGATTTCGCGCAATTCTTCCACGGTTGCGCTGCGCGGGTTGGCGATAGCCTTTCGGCCCGGCCGCATCAACAACGCCGACATGCGGCCGGCTTTGTCGTAAGTGATCCGGCCGACGGGATTGGGCCCATAGACCTGAAAAACTTCCCCGTCGTTCGGCTTGTTCTCGTAGCTGATCAGCTTCCAGACGCCGGCGAAGCGATCGCGTACAGTGGATGCAGCGCCTGCACACGTCGCCGTAACCCCAAGCCCGATCAGCCCGATTACGTCTCGCCGATCCATATTGAACCTACCGCCCCGTTGAACCTACCGGCCCGCCGCCGATGCTTTGTGATAGGCATCGGCCATTGCCGCCGTATCACCCACATCCACAAACCGAGAAATCTTCCCGTCCCGGATGGTGAAGAAGTGCGCTATCCGTGCATCAAAACTTTTGCCAGTGGCCGTCACGGTCGCCGCGTATCGACCTACCCCGCTCACCTGGTCTCCTTGCGCAATCAACGGCTCCATCGTGAGCTTCTGATTCTTTTGCGTACTGGCCAACGCTTCGAAGAACTGCTGCACTTGTGCGACGCCCTTCCGATTTCCAGCGAAGGGAATAATCGAGGGCCCTTCCAAGATCCATTCGACGTCGTCAGTCAGGCTTTTCAGGATGAACGGCAGATCGCCTTTCCTAAAAGCATCATAGATACTCTGGATCAACGCAGCATTTTGTTGCTCGCCCATGTGCTTTTCCTCCTGATGGATTATACGTCAATGGAGGCGACCTGCCGGGTAGTTTGTGGCAGACTGGGAATTCCAATATGCAAGGCCTCATGATGGACTATCCGCTGACGCTCACCCACATCCTGGAGCGTTCCCGGAAGCTCTTCTCCAAGCAACAAATCTCCGGCAAGATGCCAGATGGCATACGCCGTTATTCCTACGCCGATTTTCACCGCCGCGTACATGCCGTCGCCCACATACTCGAGCAACTCAACGTTCAACCGGGCGATCGCGTCGGCACGCTGTGCTGGAACAGCTCGCGCCATCTCGAGCTGTACTTCGCCATCCCTTGCTATGGCGCCGTGATGCACACCCTCAACCTGCGGCTGCCCTCCGATCAGTTGGCCTTCATCATCCAGCACGCCGAGGACAAAGTCATCTTCGTGGACGCATCGCTCGCCTCAATACTCGAGCCGATTCGCGACCAGATCCCCTGCCTCCAGCATTTCGTCATTGTGCCGGACGAAGCCAGAGCCACCACGCTCGCGCCATCCAGTGATTACGAGCAATCGCTTGAGAGCGCATCCAGTTGGCCGTACGCCTGGCCTCGGCTCGACGAAAACGCCGCCGCCGCAACCTGCTACACGTCCGGTACGACGGGCAATCCCAAAGGCGTCGTCTATACGCATCGAGCCATCGTGCTGCACAGCTTTGCTCTTGCCATGACAGACACCTTCGCGATTTCAGAGCGCGATACGATCCTGCAAATTGTTCCTATGTTTCACGCCAACGGCTGGGGCATTCCGTTCGCGGCCATCATGACCGGCGCGCGCATCGTCTTCAGCGGCCGGCAGCTTCAGCCCGCGGACATTGCCGAGTTGATCCAAAGCGAGCGCGTCACCTTTACCGCCGGCGTCCCCACCATCTGGATGAGCTTGTACGCCTACCTCGAAAGCCACCCGCACGATCTCTCCTCTCTGCGCGCCGTGGTGGTGGCCGGTTCCGCCATGCCGCGCCAATTCATCGAGTCGTATGAGAAGAAATACGGCGTTCCCTTCCGGCTCGCCTGGGGCATGACCGAAACCACGCCCATCGCGACGTTCATGGCCGTCAAGAGGGACCTCGAAAGTCTTCCGGAAAAGGACCGCTTCGATTTGCTCGCCCGCCATGGCCTCCCTGTCGCAGGCGTCGACATCCGCATCGTCGATGCCGGAGGCCAGGAGTTGCCATGGGACGGAACCACCATGGGCGAGCTGCAAACTCGTGGCCCCTGGATCACCAGCGGTTACTACAACGACCCGCGCAGTGAGCAGGCTTTCTCAGACGGTTGGTTCCGCACCGGCGACGTCGCCACCATCGACTCCGAAGGCTACATGCAGATTATGGATCGCACCAAGGATCTGGTGAAGAGCGGCGGCGAATGGATTTCGAGCGTTGACCTTGAAAACGCCATCATGGCGCATCCCAAGGTCGCCGAAGCCGCCGTGATCGCAATCTTCCATCCCAAGTGGCAAGAGCGCCCGTTGGCCTGCATCGCGCCGCTCGCCGAATACCAGAACACGACGACGAAGGAGGAGATTCTCGAGTTTCTGGCCACTCGCGTTGCCAAGTGGTGGCTCCCCGACGACATCATATTTGTGGATGCGGTGCCGAAAACCAGCGTAGGGAAGTTCAACAAGCGCGCGTTGCGGGAGCAATTCAAGGACTA
>JBGPSX010000163.1:0-8077 GCA_041490325.1 Bryobacteraceae bacterium
AGATCCGATTTGGTCGTAATGCCGTAATCGAAGCGCCGTTCAGACGAGCAAACTTCCAGAATCTGCCGTGTGATCCCGTAGCGCCGCTCAGCCGGCTGGTAGGGATCGGTCGCCGTTCCAATCCAGATCGTCGCCCTAGGTTTCAGACGTCGCAGTTCGGCGCGGAATGTCGAGGCTTGAAATTGCTTGGCGTAGATCTTTCGCTCGAACAGGCTCGGGTCCCTCAATTCCATGAACTCGTGGGCATATCGGGCGTAGCAATACTTGCACCCGAATTCGCAGCCGCGATACGGATTCAGGGTCCAGATATCCCGCATCACTCCGGATCCACGCCCAATGAATCGTCTGGTTTCGAGTTCAAAATACTCGACTTCGCGCTTAGCTTCGAGAACGTCGCTGGAGGCGGCCAGCCGCGCGATTCCCACGAGTTTGGGCGGGGGATCGCAATCGAACAACATGGGCGGGGGTCTGGGCTTTATATTCGCCTTTTGTTCGCCTAATTGTCAAGCTTGATGATACGCCTGGTTGCCGAGGCGCGTCTCACCCTTGCAGAGTCGGAGGACTCAAAGAACAATACGCGCATCGCCGTCGCGTCTTGTGACGTGCTCTCGATCCAAAAACTCGAGCAGTGGAATGGCGTACTTGCGCGAGATGCCCGTCCAATCCTTGAATTCTGGGACTGCAAAACGCGCCGGTTTCTTCTTCGCCAGTAATTCGCGCAAGGCCAGGATGGCCGAAGCATGAAAAACCAATTCGTCGCTGACCCGCACCAGGCGCTTGTCGCGCACCAGCAATTCCAGAATAGTGCGGGCCCGGCTGGCTTCCACGCCGGATTTCTGCAGCACTTCCTGTTTGGAAGGCACGGCGAGACCGGCCTCGCGGAAGGCGGCCTCGATTCTCGCGGACGCCTCCTCTTCGTCTCGCTTCAGAGCGATCTTGTGAGAGGCCAAGCGCACGTTTTCACCATCAGTTACGAGCGTTTTGGAACGCGCCAGCAGGGCGTCGATCAGCCAGGGCGGCGCGCCTGGAAGATGTTTGCCGCGAAGCTCCTCCTTTGAGGCGCCAGTCAGGAGAGGATTCTGCCGATGGAACTGCTTAAGATGCTCGTGCAGTTTCTCCAGCCGCAGGGCCATCCACTTGGCATCCAGCGCCCAGAAATTGGGCGAATCCAGAAGGACCAGCGAGCCTTGTCCGGCCGCCGCCTGCGTGGCTTTCAATATGTCGTCTTCCAGCAGGCCGGTTCGCGCCACCAATTCGGGCATCGCCATGCCGTAGCGCGATTCGCTAACGAGCAAAGCGATTCGGTCTTCAACCGGGCCCGATTCGAGAATCTGCAACCTCTCGCGCGAAGCTCGACGCGGCGCTGCGATGTCGAGAACCGTTCCGCCCCCGATGGTCACTACCGGCGAGAACATGCGAACGATGAATCGGTCGCCCGGCAACAGCAGCAGCGGCTCCTTGAGCAGAAAGCGGACGTATTCGCGCGATCCGGGTTTGAGCGGTTCGGTGCTCCCGATGCGCCGAATTTCGGCCTGGACCTCGGCCGTTGCGGCATGGAAATGGACGGGCGCGCGATGCTTCAGAGGTTTGGCCGAAGCCAGCAGATCGAAGGAACAATCGATTTGCGTGGTGGTGCGAAATCGTCCGGCCTCGGCCAGCATCATCCCGCGGCCGAGTTCGAACGCGTCCACTCCAGCCAGATTCAGCGCGGTCCGTTGTCCGGCGCTGGCTTGCGGGACGCTCGAGCCGTGCACCTGGATGCCGCGTACCCGAACTCGCCGGCTGGCCGGCAACAATTCGATCTCTTGTTCGACGCGCACGGATCCAGCCATGAGCGTGCCGGTGACAACCGCCCCAAAGCCACGCATGCTGAAGGCGCGATCCACCGGCAAGCGCAGATACCGCGAAGCGTCCTTTTCGGCGATCGAGGTCGAAAGCCTGCCGATTTCGGCGCGCAGCTCGTCGAGGCCGGCGCCGGTGGTGGAGCTCACAGCCACGACCGGGGCATTTTCCATGCTGGTGCCCCTCACAAATTCGTCGACTTCCAGTCGAACCAGATCCACCAGATCGTCGCCCGCCAGATCGGACTTGGTTAAGACAATGATGCTGTTCCGAATGCCCAACAACATACAGATGTCGAAATGTTCTCGCGTTTGTGGCTTAATGGATTCATCGGCGGCAATAACAAACAGGACGAGATCGATGCCGCCGACCCCGGCCAGCATGTTCTTGATGAACCTTTCATGGCCGGGTACGTCTACAAAGCCGAGGCGGATATTTTCTGAAAGGGTCAGGTGCGCGAAGCCGAGATCGATGGAAATCCCACGCTGCTTCTCTTCCTTAAGACGATCGGTATCGATGCCCGTCAGCGCCCGCACCAGGGCGGTCTTGCCATGGTCGATATGGCCGGCGGTGCCGATAATGATGTTTTTCATCTCGACGATCTTCATCCTAGCGCCTCTGGCTGCGCAGGATGAATCGACGCCGCTGTTCAAAGCCGGCGTGGCGGACGTGCGAGTGGATGTTCAAGCCACGCAGGGCCGGGAACTGATCCGCGATCTAAAGAAGGAAGACTTCGTCATATCGGACGAGGGCCAGCCGCAATCGCTCATCTCGTTCTCTCACGGAGATGAGCCGTTGAATCTGCTGTTGCTGCTCGATATCAGCGGCAGCATGCAGAAGCACATCGAGCTGATCGCCAAGACGGCCCGTGATGCGCTGGGTCATTTGCGGCCCGGCGATCGAGTAGCGATCATGGTTTTTGCGCGCCGCACCGCGGTACACCAGGGCTTCAGCGACAATCTGGCCGAGACGGCCCGCCAGATCGGCAGCGCAGTCAAGAGCTGGGACGTAGGTTCGACGACGCTGATCAACTCCGCCGTGGTCGACGCCGCGCGCTACATGGACAAGCATGCGGGCCTGGGCGGCCGGCGAGCGATTTTGATCCTGACCGACAACTTGAGCATGAGTTATCAATTAACGGACGGGCAAGTGATCCGCGAGTTGAACAAGGCCGACACGGTATTCAATGCGATTGTCACCGGCCACGCAATCCGGCCCGATCCGCCGAAACCCAGCATGTATCCGAACCCGGATTACACGCCGTCCAATGTCTTCCATCTGGCCGATGACACGGGCGGCGAAGCAGTGAAAGCCGAGCAGGCCGACGCGACGTTCAACGAGATGATCGAACGGATTCGCCTCCGCTACATGCTGGGTTATCATGAGCCCACTACGCAGCCTGGAACGTTCCGACACATCACCGTCGCGTTGTCCGCCGACGCGAAAAAGCGCTATCCGGCGGCGGAGCTTCGAGCCCGCGGCGGCTACTACGCGCAATAACGGAATATTGGAACCGCTCCCTTCGGTCACGGCTCGGTTAGGGATGAATGCCGCTAACCGAGCCGTGACCAAAGGGAGCGGTTTCCAATACTCCAATCACCCGCCACCTGCTACTGTAATCTCGTATGTCGATCGACCGGTTTGCGGAAGTACGCCGGCGCCATGCCAACGCCGAGGTCGGCGGTGGCGAAGAGCGCATGCAGCGGCAGCACAAGGAAGGCAAGCTGTCGGCGCGCGAGCGCATCGATTTGCTGCTGGATGAAGACAGCTTCGATGAGATCGACAAACTGGTACGGCATCGCTCCATCGATTTCGGCATGGATCAACAGGTCATCGATGGCGACGGTTTTGTCACCGGCTACGGCCGCATTCATGGCCGGCCGGCCTACGTCTTCGCCCAGGACTTCACCGTATTCGGCGGCTCGCTCTCAGAAGCGAACGCGCAGAAAATTTGCAAGATCATGGACCTGGCGCTCAAGACCGGCGCGCCGGTCATTGGCCTGAATGATTCCGGCGGAGCGCGGATTCAGGAAGGCGTGCTGTCGCTGGCCGGGTACGCCGATATTTTCCTGCGCAATACGCTTGCGAGCGGAGTGATCCCGCAGATCTCGGCCGTCATGGGACCGTGCGCTGGTGGCGCGGTTTACTCGCCCGCTCTCACCGACTTCGTGTTCATGGTGGATCACACCAGCCACATGTTCGTGACAGGTCCCGATGTAATCAAGACCGTGACGCACGAAGATGTAACCAAAGAAAAACTGGGCGGCGCGGAGACGCACAATTCCATAAGCGGCGTAGCGCATTTCATGGCTCATGACGATGCGGAGTGCCTGCGGATGATCAGGGAATTGTATTCCTATCTCCCGCAGAACAATCGCGACGATGCGCCGGTGAAGCCGACATCGGATCCCATCGATCGCGTGGAACAGTCGCTCGACACGCTGGTCCCGGCGGATTCACAGATGCCCTACGATATCAAGGACCTGATTCACCGCGTGGTGGATGACGGAGCATTTTTCGAAATCCACGAGCACTTTGCCAAGAACATTGTGGTGGGCTTTGCGCGCATGGATGGGCGAACATTGGGCATCGTCGCCAATCAGCCGGCCTTTCTGGCCGGTTGCCTGGATATCAATTCGTCGGTGAAGGGCGCGCGCTTCGTTCGTTTTTGCGACGCGTTCAATATTCCGATTCTCACCTTCGAAGACGTGCCGGGATTCCTGCCGGGCACCGAGCAGGAGTTTGGTGGAATTATCCGCCACGGCGCCAAGCTACTGTACGCTTACGCCGAAGCGACCGTCCCGAAAATTACCGTGATCACGCGCAAAGCCTACGGCGGGGCTTATTGCGTCATGGGCTCAAAACATCTCCGCACCGACGTGAATCTTGCTTATCCGACGGCAGAAATTGCGGTAATGGGAGCGGAAGGCGCGGTGAACATCGTGTACCGGCGCGAGCTCGTGGCCGCTACGGACCAGGATGCCGTTCGGAAGCAAAAGATCGAGGAGTTTCGAGAAAGGTTCGCGAGTCCGTTTGTCGCCGCCGAGCGCGGCTTCATCGACGACGTAATCGAGCCACATGAGACGCGTCCCCGAGTAATCCGCGCCCTGCGGATGCTAGAGAACAAAGCCGACACGATGCCGCGCAAGAAGCACGGCAATATTCCGCTTTAGGGCCTGTGGCGCACGCACTCTTGCGACGCACTCCTGCGTGCCGCGTTCACACTCATGTGAACGCCTCCGGCGAGGCTCACACCACTGATTGCATCTGCCGCGCGGGCGCCGTCACCGGGTCCTTCGGCATCACGATCCACGCCACGATGTATGCAATAAAGCCGAACACTGGCAGCGGCCAGATGGTCAGAACCAGCCAGAGTACGCGAACCAGCGTTACGTCCACGTTGAAGTACCGGGCGAACCCGGCGCAAACTCCCGCGATCTTCCCCTCAAAAGCCGGCCGCGTCAAGCGATCCACTCGAGCGGCCGCAGGGATGCCGCGTCCCGTGGTTGTTCCACACTCACAGCAGTATTTGTCTTGTTCCCTTAACTCGATCCCGCATTTCGTACAGAACATGGTTTTCTTCCCCTGATTCTAGAACGCGAGCGCTTGAAAATTTGTTCCGTCAGCGCGAAATCTTCCCTAAAACAGCGGGTTTGCCGGCTCCCGTAGCGGATGGCAGGTTACCGGGTCGCCCCTGGTAGGTTTGATAGGCGAGCAGGGCAAAGAGGATGGCCTCCTTGGCGTCTACGTCGATTCCGAACTCGTTCGTGGTCGTCACGCGAGGGCGGATCGACGCACCCAGACGCTCCAGCAGGTAACCGTTGTGCGCGCCTCCGCCTGAGACGATTACTTCCTGCGTGTTTGGGTAACGCTCCACGGCGATCGCGATGGTTCGCACGGTCAATTCCGTGGCCGTCGTAACGTCAATGCCGGTGTCGCGCACGAAATCCGCGCCGTATTGCTCGCGGCCGCAAGACTTAGGCGGTTTGCGATGATAATACGGATCGGCGAGCAGACGCTGTAGCAAGGTTTCGTTGACTCGGCCGGCCCTTGCTTTCGCCCAGTCGCGATCGAAGGGTGGGGCAAGAGCATCGACGACCATATTTCCCGGCCCGGTATCGAACGCGACCACATCGTCCGGACCGGCGTTGGCCGGGATCACCGTTACGTTCGCAATGCCGCCGATATTGAGCGCCATGCGATGCAGTTCGGGGTGGCGAAAGAGTTGGTAGTCCAGGAACGGAACCAGCGGCGCGCCCTTTCCTCCAGCGGCCATGTCGCTCGGCCGAAAATCGGCCACCGTGGGGATGCCGGTCCGCTCGGCGATGATCGCGGCTTCACCAATCTGCATCGTGCTGGCCACTTTGCGGCCAAGAAATTCGACCGGGTCGCCTTCGTGGAAAATAGTCTGGCCATGCGAGCCGATCAGTTCGATGCTCTCGATCGATACACCGGACGCGTGTATTGCATCCGCGAATAGCTCGCCCAACAGGAAGTTGAGCCGCGCGATGGTGGCGGTGTGGGTGGTGGCGTTCGAGACCGAGAGAATCGCGTCGCGTACTTCGGGCGGATAGGGCACGGTGGTTGTCTTGACAACCCGGATGCGATCGTCGATGTCCACCACCGCGACATCGATGCCGTCCATGGATGTGCCGCTGATCAGCCCCGCAACTCTCATGATGAGCGCTTCAGGTCCTGTTGCAGCTCGTTCAAGAGTTGGAGCGCTTCGATGGGCCGCAATTCATCTACTTTCAGATTGCGGATGCGTTCCGCCATCTGATGATTCACGGGTTCGAACAATTGGATCTGCATGGCGCCAGTGCGCGACGGCGCGAGTTCTTCTGTGACGGCGTGCTCTGTTTTCTCGTGCAACTTTAGAATGTCGCGCGCACGATCGATGACCGAAACAGGCAGGCCGGCAAGTCGCGCCACCTCGATGCCATAACTTCGGTCGGCAGCGCCCGGCTCCACTTTGCGAAGAAAGATCACCTGATCGCCGGCCTCTTTCACCGATACGTGCAGGTTGCGGACGCCCGGTAGCTGCTCGGCCAATTCGGTCAGTTCGTGATAGTGAGTCGCGAATAAGCTGCGGGCGCGGATGCGCTGATGGATATGCTCGATCACCGCCCATGCCAGCGCGAGGCCATCGTAGGTGGACGTGCCGCGTCCGATTTCATCCAACACAACTAAGCTGCGCGCCGTGGCCGTGTTCAGAATCACGGCCGTCTCGGTCATCTCGACCATGAAGGTGGAGCGGCCTCTGGCCAGGTTATCGGAGGCGCCAATGCGCGTGAAGACGCGGTCGACGATCGAGAGCGTCGCAGAGTCGGCGGGCACGAACGAGCCCATCTGAGCGAGGATCGCGATCATCGCGGCCTGGCGCAGGTAGGTCGACTTGCCGCCCATGTTGGGTCCTGTGATAAGTAGGATGAACTGCGATTCCGCGTCGAAATAGAGATCGTTTGGAATGAAACGCAGCGCTTCTTTGGCGGCCAGCTTCTCGATCACCGGATGGCGGCCGGCCACCACGCGGATTTCGCCGTTATCGGAAAAGCTGGGGCGAACGTAGCGATTCTCCGTCGCCACCTGGGCCAGCGCGCACGTAACATCCAACTCCGCGATTGCCGCCGCTGTCCGGCGGATGCGCGCTGCATGCTCGGCGGCAAAGAGGCGAAGCTGCTGGAATATTTCGCGCTCCAGCGTCAGCATCTTGTCTTCGGCGTCCAGAACTTTGCTCTCCAGTTCCTTGAGTTCAGGCGTCGTAAAGCGCTCGGCGTTCACCAGCGTTTGCTTGCGCTCATAATCCGGCGGCGCCAGATGCAGATTGGACTTTGAGATTTCGAGGTAAAAGCCGAAGACGTTATTGAACCGAACTTTGAGCGACTGGATTCCGGTCCGGCTTCGCTCGCGAACTTCAATCTGAGCGATGTACTGGCGGCTGTTGCGGCCGAGATCGCGCAGTTCATCCAACTCGGCGTGGAAGCCGGCGCGAATGGCGCCGCCATCGGCGAGGTTGGCAGGGGGTTCCTCGGCGATCGCCGTGAGAATTCGGTCGCGGACTTCCGGTATCTCGTCGAGTTCGCCGCAGATATGCTGTAATCGCGCCGCCCCGAATCGGGAAGCGTATTCTTTGATTTTTGGAACGATCGCAAGCGACCGGCCCAGCGCCAGTAACTCGCGCGGCCCGGCCGTGCCCAGCGTCAGTTTCGCGAGCAGGCGTTCCAGATCCAGCACG
>JBGPSX010000164.1:0-8071 GCA_041490325.1 Bryobacteraceae bacterium
CGAACAGTCCATCATGTTAGCCTCAAGCGGGACATCACCACCGTGCAAACAACCAACAACCTCGCTCCGATCCCACGGCTCGCAAAAGACGTACAATCCTCGCCCGCCCCCTGTCAATGCAAAATTACAAAGCGAACCCAATCCCGAATTCGGACACTCACCGATAGGGCTGGGCTACGCGAAATCGAACCATCCCGCGCTATAGTCAAAATGTGGAGGCGTGACTAGGAAAGTCTGCGTCGGAATCACGAATGGCGACGGTCCTCATTGATAGCAACGTCCTTCAGGCAGCCGCGAACCTATTGCTCCGCATGGGCGCTACTCAGGTGTTTGTGTTTGGGTCCTCCACTAAGGACGGCTTGAGACCGGACTCCGATATAGATATGGCAGTCACGGGGCTGCCGCCAACAGTCTATTTCTCCGCAATCAGCAAAGCTTCAGACCTCCTCGGTAGACCAGTTGATCTCGTGGATTTAGATGATCCCACTCCTCTCGTTCGGCATCTCCTGGGCAGCGGGGAGCTAGTTCGTGTCGCATGAGCTCGCGATCAAAATTCAATTGGGTCTCGAAGAACTCGCGATAGTCCGCGAACAGTTCCAGCCTCTGATCTCGATCTCGTCAGACGCAACCGCCAGTGTTATTGAGACGGCCGCTGCCTGCTCCATGCTGCATTCTTTTTACACAGAGATCGAGAAGATCCTCAAGCTCACTGCTCGCGAGTGGGACGGGCATTTGCCTTCATCGGATTCATGGCACAAGGATCTGCTCATTCAAATGTCCGAGGCCACCGCCAAGCGTCCCGCAGTAGTTTCAGGAGCCCTGGTCGAAGTCCTCAGTGAGTTCCTGGCGTTCCGCCCCTCCTTCGCGGGGCATCCATAGTCCTTATGCGATGGGAGAAGCTCCTTCCGCTAATCGCCAAGGTCGATCGAACTTACGACCAGGCCAGAAGTGAAATCGGAGCTTTCGTGCGTTTTATCGAGGAAGACGCCGGGCCGGCCTGATCGATGCCCCGCTACGGATGCGAATGCTGTATCGTCGGTCCGCTAAAACACCCGGTCGACTTAACCTCAAACTGCCACCGCCGCCTTGACTCACACACGTCTTATGCGAGAGACTGGCCAAGCCGATAGTTAAGGGATAGAAGGGATAGATGGAGCCCACGATATCCTCGCTCTTAACCGCAGCCGAGCGAGGCGATGGCCCCGCAACGGAGGGCCTTTTCGCCGCGCTGTATTCAGAACTGCACCGTGTAGCTAAGCGGGAACTCGCGCGCAGCGCTGCTTCTGGAAGCCTCGGGGCCACCACCCTGCTGCATGAGGCCTACCTCGATATCGCGGCGCGGGACGGCCCCTCCTTCCCCGACCGCGCGCGCTTCATGAAATATGCCGCGCGGGTAATGCGCGGGTTGATCATCGATCATGTGCGGAGCCGGCGCGCTCTGAAGCGGGGGGGCGGATTCGAGCTTACGTCGCTCGACACCGAGGCCGCCGGGAATGCCATCGATGAAACGGAGCTTATACACATCAGCGATGCGCTGGACGAATTATCGAAAGTCGACCCTGAGCTGGCCGACGTAGTCGACCTGAAATTCTTCTGCGGCTTTTCGTTTGCCGAAATCGCAAGCATGCGAAGCATCTCGGAACGCACCGTGCAGCGCCATTGGGAGAAGGCGCGCATTTATCTCCATCGCAGCATTCGAGCCGATGTCGCGTCCTGACGAAATGTCTCCCCAAAGACCAGATTGGTGGCAGCAGGTCAGCCCGTATCTGGATGAATTGTTGGACACCCCGCAAGCTGCACGCCCGGCCTGGTTGGAGACGCTCCGTAAGAGGGATTCGACCCTAGCTATGCAACTGGAGGCGCTGCTCATCGAGCACGGCGCACTCGAACAAGAACGCTTCCTGGAGCAGGGCCCAGTTCCAATGCCTGCGACAAATGCCATCGCCGGCCGCGCTGTCGGTGCTTATAAGTTGATCGATCCGATCGGCGAGGGCGGAATGGGAAGCGTGTGGCTGGCTGAGAGGAGCGACGGCCGGTTCGAGCGCCGGGTGGCTATCAAGTTCCTGAGTATCGCACTCGCTAGCCGCGGCCAGGAACGATTCAAGCGCGAGGGGGAAATCCTCGGGCGGCTCACACATCCCAACATCGCCGAGTTGATCGACGCAGGCGTCACCGATTCAGGCGAGCCATTCTTGGTACTGGAGCATGTGGATGGGCGCCACATCGATGTTTACTGCCAGCAGCGCGCGCTCACCGTGGAGGCGCGAGTTCGCCTGGTTCTGGACGTGCTCTCCGCGGTGGCGTACGCGCATGCCAATCTGATCGTGCATCGCGATATGAAGCCCTCGAATGTGCTGGTACGAGAAGACGGGCAGGTGAAGCTGCTGGACTTCGGCATCGCAAAATTACTCGAGGCGCAAGACTCGCCGGCCACCCTGCTCACGCGCGAGGGAGCGGCGCCGCTGACGCCCGAGTACGCCGCACCGGAACAAGTGACCGGAGGGCCAGTAACTACCGCGACCGATGTATATGCGCTGGGTGTACTGCTTTTCGTGTTGCTCACAGGATCTCATCCCATCGGACCGGGTCCGCACTCGGCGGCGGATCTGGTGAAGGCCATCGTTGAGACTGATCCTCCCAAGCTGCCGGATGCCGTTACGTCAAACGATGCGACAGCGGACAAACTCCGGCGTCAGCTCAAGGGTGATGTTTCCACGATCGTTGCCAAGGCGCTGAAAAAGGATCCACGCGAACGTTATGCTTCCGTCAGCGCCCTGGCCGACGACCTGAACCGCTATCTGCGGCACGAACCCATCAGCGCGCGGCCGGACACGGTGGCTTATCGCGCCGCAAAATTTGTACGCCGGAATCGTACCGCGGTCGTGCTCGCGGCGCTAGCAGTGGTGGCGGCGGTGGCGGGCATCTTGGGAACGTTGATGCAAGCTCGGACGGCACGCACCCAACGCGATTTCGCTTTGCGCCAGCTTTCACGCGCCGAGGCTGTGAATGATCTCAACTCATTCGTGCTGTCAGATGCCGCGCCTTCCGGTAAGCCATTCACTGTTAACGAACTGCTGGGCCGCGCGCAGCACATCGTCGGACGGCAGCGCGCGGCTAGCGATCCCACCCATGTGGAACTTCTTGTCGCGATTGGCCGGCAATATTGGAGCCAGGATGAGGACGCAAAGGCACGCCAGGTTCTGGAGGAAGCGTACAAACTATCGCGCGCATTGTCGGATCGATCTGTGCGCGCGCAGGCCAGTTGCGCGCTGGCTAGTGCGCTTGCGCGAGCGGGTGACCCGCACAGACCCGAGGCGCTTTTCCAGGAAGGCATGCGCGAATTACCAGACGAATCGGACCTCGGTCTCGACCGGATATTTTGTCTCATGCGCGGCAGCGAAGTTGCGCGGGAACATGTTGCTTCCGGCCAGGCGATCGAGCGCGCGCAGGAGGCGCTGCGATTGCTGAAGCAGTCGCCTTCGCGATCCGAATTGCAGGAATTGCGCATCTTTATGGATCTTGCCGAGTCCTATCGTGTTGCCGGACGGCATCGTGAGGCGAGCGCGATGTTCGAGCAAGCGTCTGAACGGCTGACATCTCTCGGACGCGATGACACGCAAACGGCTGGAACGTTATTCAACAACTGGGCGTTGGCGTTGGTTTTGTCCGGACGAGTCTTGGAATCGGAGCGACTCTTCCGGCGGGCAATAGATATTAGCCGCGCCGGCCAAACTGAGGACGCGGTCTCACCGATGCTGCTCAACAACTATGCATTCACGCTGCGCGACTTGGGTCGTCTGCCAGAGGCGGCGGAATATGCCGAACGCGCCGGCGAAAAAGCCCGTCGAGCAGGCGACGAACTGGTAGTCAATCAAACCCTGGTGCGCCGTTCATCCATTTACCGGCTACTGGGCGACTTCGATCGAGCAACTCGAATGATGGACGAAGCCGAACCGCGCTTCCAGCGGAATCTGCCGGCCGGCCATACCTTATTCGCCACAATTAATTCGGAGCGAGGACTCATCGCGCAGGGCCGCGGCGACTTGGACGCAGGCCTGAACTTCATGAATCAGGCTATCGCCATCACGGAAAAATCCATGCAGGCTGGCCGGCAGGGTGTCGACAACCTGCCCATCTTGCTGGTTCAACGCTCCGGGATCTACCTCCAAATCGGCCGGCTTCACGAGGCAGCGGCCGACGTAGTTCGAGCCTTAACGATGCTCAAGCAATCCGTTGAGCCAGGGATGTTTTCCAGCAGGCTGGGCCGCGCTTATTTGGCGTCTGGACGAGTCCTTCAGGCACAGGGCAAGATCGAGGAAGCTCGGGCGGCGTTTCGATCCGCAACCGAACATCTCCAAGTGACTGTCGGAGCCGATCATCCCGACACTCGTGCGGCTCGCCTGGCCGCGGACGCGCCTCGCTAACTAATCGAGCCCAGTTTGCGGACGCGTCTGCTTTTCACGGCAAACATGCCGGCCAACCCGATGATGAGCACTAGCAAGGCGCCTGGTTCCGGTACTGCGTCGGTCACCACCGGCGCATCCAGGTTCTGCTCCGTGGCGCCGAACGTTGTAAAGCTCGAAGGAGTCAGGGTCCCACCCGCCAGATCGACAAACAGCATCGCGCCTGTGGCCGCATCATCGGAGTAGCAGACGCTCACGCCGCTGTCACATAGATACATGGCGAAAGTGTCGGGAGTCCCGGCGTTAAAGTTGTTGGTCGTTGTAAGAATGAACGACAACGAGGAGCCGGGCGTGAACTGTTGAGAAAATGCCGCAAATGGATCGAGGTCCTGAAGCGTGACACCACTGGGGAGATCGCCGCTGCACCCCAGTCCGCTCGTACCGAGAAAGGTGCAGTCCGCCGTCCCGCCCGTGGCGCTACCGCCGCCAAAAGTGAACTGCGTGAGCGTAAGGATGTTCGAAGCCGTGTTGGAGTCAGTGAGCCCGAAGCCGAGGGTCTGCGTTCCGGACAAAGGCGATGTGTCCAGGGTGATCCGGAATGCATCTGCTCGCGCGGTTGCTGCCAACGCCAACGGCAGCGCGGCCAGGATTACTAATTTTCGAAGTCTCTTTGTCATAGTAGTTTTCACTTTCATGTGCCTTCCTTGCTATCTGGCGCCTGGGCCCGCCAGCACCCGCGTCGCATAAGTAATGGCAGTGTTGCTCGGGTTCGTGAACTGCAGACTGACGGGCGTACTTTGCCCCGCTGCGAGGTTGATGTTGGCGTCGATATAGGGACTGCCGGCGGGCAACATCAGAGCCGTGCTACCCGTAGCATTGAACAGGGCCGCGTTGCTGCTTAGGTTGTCAAGCACCAGCGAAATCGGGCCGGTAAGGGTCGCTGCCGAGTTGTTCTTCAGAGTCACGGTTTGAACCCAGCGCTTTGTAATCGGATTTACGACGAATCCGCCCGGCGTGATTCCGATAGAACTGCTCACGTCGGTCGCGCAGGCGCAAGTCGCGAAGTTCGCCGTCACTGTTTTGGCCTGGTCCATGACAACCGTCGTGGTGGGATTCGTCGGGCCGGTAACGTTCGCGCTCCAATTGGTGAACCTGAAGCCAGCATTCGGGGTTGCTTTCAAGGGAACCAAAGAGTACTGCGGCTCGTCGATCGCTCCTACTGCCGGCGATGTGGTTCCACCGCCCGTAGGCGAAACCTGCATGGTGAGTGTAACGTGCTCAACTTCCACCACTGAAAGAATCCGGCATGGGATCGGATCAATCGGTGGTCCCGTCAAGCAAAGCTCAAATGCGCCGATGTCAAAACCGCCACCGGCGGGGCGCGTCTGGCCGCGCTGATCGCTGGCGGGCGAACTATTGACATCAGCCGAGTTCCGCGCCGGACTGTTTGTGGTGATCGCCATAGTTGGCGTGGGGCCTTGGTTGTTACCCAACGTCAGGAGTTGTGGATCGCCCGTGCTGACGACACCGGGACAGTTGAAGTTCTGCGTGATCAGGTTGCCGGTGAAATTGCCGGATATACTGGTGCCCGAAATCCAGCATTCGCCGTCGCCATTATTGGCGATGATGGTGTTTTGGAGAATGAAGAGTGTTTCAGCGGACGCGGGATCCTGAAGCACGAAAACGCCACCCCCGATTCCGGGCGAGCTTTGATTTTTTCCGACGGTAACATTCTGCATGGTCAAGTGACCATTTCTGGAGAAGATTGCGCCGCCTGCCGACCCGCCACCCTGAAGCGAATGCGTGCCCGCTCCACCGAGGGCAACGTTGCCGGTAAAGGTGCTATTCGTTATTTGGACATGGCCGTTGTCGTTGAAGATCGCCCCACCCAAGCCGCCGCCAGAACCGCCGTAACCGTCACTGGAATTGCCAAAACCGCCAAACTTTCCGGGGGTACCGAGGTCGCCGTCCGTTATGCTTCCGTTGGAGCCGGCCCCGCCGCCCCCTCCGAACCCGCCATTACCGCCGGGAGCACCGCCCAAGATACCGGACCATCCCGCACCACCGCCTCCGCCGAATCCACCACTGCCTCCGTCACCTCCACTCTCACCACCGCCGCCTCCGCCGCCACCGAACTTTCCGCTGCCGCCATCGCCACTAGAAACGACGCCTTCCTGTCCTCCGCCGCCTCCACCGCCGTCACATTGGGCGCTATCGCCCGATGAACCCAGGACCGGGACCGTAACATCGGACGCGCCCCCGTTTCCACCGCATGCGAAGCCGCCCTCGCGGCCTGAGGCGCTAAGAACGGTTCCTCCTCCTCCGCCGGCGTGAGCACAGGAAACGCCGTCAGCCCCACCGCCGCGCGAGCCTCCCCCGCCGCCTCCGTTCCGGGAAGCACCACTACCGCCTGAGCAGAAACCTCCGCCAGCGCCGCCGCTTCCACCCATGCCTCCTCCACCAGATCCTTGGGTAGAGTTCGCCTTCCCGCCGCTTCCACCGAGTGCGGCATTATTTTGGAAGGTACTGTTCTGGATCACTAGACTTCCGTCCTTCACATAGATCGCGCCGCCGGCTCCCATGCCGCCTCCGCCGCCACCGTCACCGCCGTCGCCGCCTCGTGCCAGGAAGTTCTTGATGTAGGCAGTTTGGATCGTCAGGAGTCCGCCGCTTCCAACGGCAAACAGGCGGAAGTTGAAACCGCCAGATCGCTGCAAAGTGGCGCCGTTGGCCAAGATGGTGATGTTCGAAGTGATAACGGGAGTGGCCGTCGGGCCTACGATATTGTCGGCATCATCCACGATCTTGTTCAAAAGGAACAACGCTCCGACGGGCAGAACGATTGTGTCATCGCCGCTCCCCCGCACGCAGCTTGTGGTGACGGTGACAGGGGTTCCGTTGGTGTTGTACTTAGAAATCGCAGTATTCTCGTCGCGGTTGGCGGAAAAGATCGCCTCCTGCAGGGAACAGCCAGGCTTGGTCGTATCGCTGACATCGGCGATCTTCTGTTCCAGGGTGGTAACAGGGATGATCGCGCCCGCCGCCTTGTCGGCGCCGGCAAGAAGCAGCGCGAGCAGGACTGCGGGAACCGCCGTCCGCCAATAGAGCCTTTCTTGTGAACCGGTCATGGACGCCGTAACTGCCCGGGCGCTCTGCCCGAAGTCAACCCGAAACATGCGCTGTCTCCTTCTTTTGCCTGATTGAGCCTTCTACTTAAAGTCAATCGGAAACGGAGGGGACAAAGACGACAGGGGCAGTAATATCCGCGTACTGGAAGTACTGCCGACATTCCGCACGTTGATCGAAACCGGCAACGTATTCTTGCTCCATCCCGTGGATGTCGTACCCTTCCGAACTGCGTGATTCAGTTGACTTCGACCTCAAAGACAGCGAGGTCTATACTGAAGCAGCAGGGTTGAAATGAGCAAGTACAGCAAGGCTTGCTGTTGGAGGATTTTTTGCGAGAGGACGGTAGCATTGCACAGGTTGGCGAGTGCTTAAGCCAACAGACTGTGAACCTGCTGTTAGGGCTAGCCAGGCAAGCCCACGACAATAAAACAGAAATAAAACAGATGGTTTGTTTCATCGGCCTTCTCCTGCGTTCCCGCTGGCTACGGTGGTCTTTGGCACAAAAATTGACACAAAATAACTTTGGATGAAGGTCCGAG
>JBGPSX010000165.1:0-8042 GCA_041490325.1 Bryobacteraceae bacterium
GAGGGATTTGGATGGCTGGCACAGCAGTGATGCATCCGGTTCTGGAGCGCCTGGGCATCGAGGCGGCGAATCCTGGCGCAAGCACGATCGCGTCCGTCAATCCAGCCGACGGGCGCGAGCTGGCTTCGGTGCGCTTGGCTTCGGTCGAAGACTACGAAAGCGTTGTATTGCAGGCCTCTGCTGTTTTCGACCGCTGGCGCATGGTCCCCGCGCCGAAGCGCGGACAAATCGTGCGGGAGATCGGCGACGAACTTCGGCGCTTCAAAGATGATCTCGGCGCGCTGGTCACGCTCGAGATGGGCAAGATTCTTGCTGAAGGCAAAGGCGAAGTCCAGGAAATGATCGACATCGCCGACTTCGCGGTCGGACTTTCGCGGCAGCTTTACGGACTGACCATGCCCAGCGAGCGGCCGCAGCATCGCATGTATGAGCAGTGGCACCCGTTGGGTGTGATCGGCGTCATTTCCGCATTCAATTTTCCGGTGGCAGTGTGGTCATGGAATGCGCTGCTTGCGGCGGTCTGTGGTGACTGCGTTATTTGGAAGCCGTCGCTGAAGACGCCGTTGACCGCTATCGCCGTGCAGAAAATTTGCGATCGCGTCTTAGACCGGCACGGATGGCGCGGAGTTTTCAGCTTAATCATCGGGGAGGATTCGGTGGTGGGGCAGCGGCTACTGGAAGATGGCCGCATCCCGCTGGTCAGCGCCACCGGCTCGTGCCGCATGGGTCGAATCGTTGCTGAGACTGTAGGGCGCAGACTGGGCCGCACTTTGCTCGAGCTGGGCGGTAACAATGGCGTCATTGTAATGAACGACGCGAATCTCGATCTCGCGCAACGAGCCGTTTTGTTTGGCGCAGTGGGAACCGCAGGGCAGCGTTGCACGAGCATTCGGCGATTATTTCTGCAGCGCGGCGTCGCGGGCGAAATGACGGTCAAATTGAAATCGTCCTATGCGCAAATCAAGATTGGCGATCCGCTCGAAGAGTCCACGCTGATGGGGCCGCTCGTCGATCGGCAGGCCGTGGAGCATATGCAAGCGGCGCTCCAGCGGATTCGCGCCGAGGGCGGCGAAATCTTGACTGGAGGCGAGGATCTGGGCGGCTGCTACGTGCGGCCGGCGTTGGTCAAAGCTAATCCGCGAATGGCGATCTTGAAGGAAGAAGTCTTCGCGCCCATTTTGTATCTGGTCGAATTTGACGCGATCGAGCACGCGATCGAATGGCATAACAATGTTCCGCAGGGTCTTTCGTCAGCCATGTTCACCACCAATCTGATCTCCGCTGAAACTTTCCTGAGTCCGCGCGGGAGCGATTGCGGAATAGCCAACATCAACATTGGCACGAGCGGCGCGGAGATCGGTGGTGCGTTTGGTGGCGAGAAAGACACCGGCGGCGGACGCGAATCGGGCAGCGATGCCTGGAAGGCCTACATGCGCAGGCAGACCGTGACCATCAACTGGTCGAATGAGTTGCCGCTGGCACAAGGAATCAAGTTCGAGACTTGATCTGGTCCAAGTGATGTTGCATGTGCTTTAGGTAGTCCACCGCAAGTTCCTCCAGAGTCATCGGCGCGTTATTGCCGATCAGGCAGCGGGTGTTTCGCTTCGACTCCGGCACGCCGGCGAGTATGTGTGCCAGAAAGCGGTTGTAGCCGGACCAAAACCGCACCAGATCCGCCCACTTCGCTTCCTGATAACGTTGTGCGCGAACGCAGCCTTCCTGATCGTAGCTGGGCCACGTCAGTTCGTCCTGAAGCAGCGCGCGGACAAAGCGCTGATGATTGTTGGATGCCGAATCGATCAAGTGACCGAGAATTTGCTTGCGCGACCAAGCGCCCGGCTGAGTGGAGACGGCACTTTCGGGCTCGGTCAGCGCCGAAAAGTCGCGCTCGGCCTGGTCAATCATTTCTCTGAGGCGGTTGCTGAGTTGTATCATCGTTTTTTGATGACTCGGAAGCCGATCCGGTAACATGAATTTGTGATTCGTTCCCCAGCCTTGCTGCTGGCAGCTTCGTTTCTTGTCGCACAAACCCCGCTCGAGAATACAGGCAAGCCGATGCGCGTTCCGTTTGAATGCACGGAGGCTGACACGTCCGCGGCCGGGCTGAGCTGCTCAGAGGAGGACCCCTGCCCGGTCTTTCTCGAGCTGGCCAACATCGAGTCGGCTGGAAATCGCATTTTCATCACGGGCAATCTTCACACCCGGACGACGACGCTTTATTCCGTATTGCTGTCAACCGACGATGCCGGCGCGACCTGGACCGAGCCGCATCCTCGAATCCGCGCCAGTGGACTGGATCAGGTCCAGTTCCTGGACTTTCAAAACGGCTGGATTTCCGGAGCAAATCTGCAAAGCGCGCCGCGCGATCCTTTTTTTCTGATTACCACGGATGGGGGGAAAACCTGGCGTCAGCGGCCGGTCTTCGACGAGCCCCGTGTCGCGGCGATCGAACGATTCTGGTTCGAATCGCGCCAAAATGGCAACATGCTGATCGATGCCAGGCTCGACAACAATCGCCATGAGCTGTATGAAAGCATGACTGGCGGAGAGAGCTGGGCTGTACGCCAAACCAGCCAGAGTGAGCTGCGCCTTCCGCGCAATCGCGAGCCTGGTCTTTCGGGATGGCGCCTGCGGCCGGACGCTTCGTCGCACAGTTTCGCCGTCGAGAAATCGCTGGGCGAGCAATGGCAGAAGGTAGCGAGTTTTCTGGTAGACGCCGGCGCGTGCAAACAATGAAAACCGATCCGATTGAACTCGAGCTGTTCCGTCATCTGCTGGTCTCGATTGCCGAGGAGATGGGCGCCGTTCTGCGCAAGACGTCTTACTCGGCGAACATCAAGGAGCGGCGTGATTACTCGTGCGCGGTTTATGACGCTGCCGGCGAGACGGTCGCCATGGGCGATCACATGCCCGTGCATCTGGGCGCGATGCCGCTTTCCGTATGGCATGCGATGCAGGCATTCGATCTCGGCCCGGGCGACGTTGCGATCCTGAACGATCCGTTTCGTGGCGGGACGCATCTACCCGACATCACCGCCGTTTCCGGTGTGTTTGTGCGCGGAAGCCGCAAGCCTGCATTCTATGTGGCCAACCGTGCGCACCACGCGGATGTCGGCGGCATGAGTCCGGGCTCGATGCCGCTGGCGCGCGAAATCTACCAGGAAGGAATACGGATTCCACCGATTCTTTTGGTGCGCGGTGGCCAGTTTGACCGTGAGCTGCTGGGGTTGATCCTGGCCAACGTGCGGACACCCGAGGAGCGCGAGGGGGACTTGCTGGCGCAGTGCATGGCGATCCGGCGCGGCGAACAGCGGCTGCTGGAACTGGTTGCGAGACGCGGAATGGCGACCGTTCGGCGCAACATGACCGCGCTCAAGGATTATAGCGAGCGGATGATGCGAGCGGCCATTCGCCGCCTGCCCCCCGGCCGTTATCGATTCGAAGACGCGTTGGATAACGATGGCATCACGAACCGGCCGGTGAACATTCGCGTGACGATTACTATTCGCGGCGATCGCGCCACGATCGACTTTACCGGATCCGATCCGCAAGCGGAAGGCTCGGTGAATGCAAACTACGCGGTGGCGGTGTCGGCAACAACTTACGTATTCCGATGCCTGGTGCGCGAAGACATTCCATACACGGCCGGCGTGATGCGGCCACTCGAAGTAATCGCGCCCGAGGGATCGGTGGTGAGCGCGCGTCCTCCGGCGGCGATGGCGGCCGGCAACGTGGAAACGTCGCAGCGAATCACCGATGTTGTTTTGGGCGCGCTGTCAAAAGCCGCGCCATTGCTGATTCCCGCCGCCAGCGCCGGTACGATGAACAACGTGACATTTGGCGGTTGGGATCACGTTCGCGGAAAATCGTTTGCCTACTACGAGACCATCGGGGGCGGCATGGGCGCGTCCGCAGTATCAGATGGGCCCAGCGCCATGCACACGCACATGAGCAATAGCTGGAACACGCCGGTGGAGGCGTTCGAGCATCAGTATCCGCTGCGCATTCGCGGCTATCGGATCCGTTCGGGCTCGGGCGGAAAGGGAAAACATCGGGGAGGCGACGGGATCATCCGAGAGTTCGAATTTCTCACGCCGGCCGATGTCACGATTCTCGCGGATCGCCGATTGCGCGGCCCTTACGGCCTGGCTGGTGGAAAGCCGGGCTCTCCAGGAAAAACCTCGCTTGTGCGCGGCAAAAGCACCAGCACGATTCCTGGCAAAGCAAGATTCGAGGTCGCATCCGGCGATGTGCTCCGCATCGAATCGCCGGGTGGCGGCGGTTTCGGAAAACCAGCCTGATCGGCAACCTTGGCCGCGTGTGTTAAAACGGGTTGGTGTTTCTCGCCCTGCACAACGATCGGCCTTCGTCGGAAGCGCACTTTCAAGCAATCGAATCTGATCATCTGCTGAAACGTCTTCAGGTTCTGAATTCGCGCGCAAACCGCAAAGGCATTGCCGCGCTGGATCCCAACCGGAACCGGCTCATTCGCATCGGAATGGAAATTAATAACGCCGGCCGAGTGACCAAGAACAGCTACGGTGTCTTCGATCTGAGCTGGCAGGCGCGGAATCACATTGAGTGGCCGTTCCGCATCGAAAAGGAAGTGGATGAGATTCGGGAACGAATCAAGGCGACACACGGCACACCGCTGCGCTTCCTGATATGGGCCGGCATGGGCGGATCGGCTGAAGACAAGAACATGTACAACGCGATCGGGCTGCTGAAGCGTGGGCCGCGTTGCTACGTGCTCGATTCCACCGACCCGGCCAAGCTCAAGAACATCCTGGGCGACATGTCGCGGCGCTCCTCGCTTGCAATGCCCGCCGTACTCAAGAGCACGCTGGTGGTCGGCATGGCCATGGGCATGACGTCCTATGAGCCGGTGGTCAATCTGGAGTATCTTGCGGCGCTTTACGAGAAATACAAGGTTGATTCGCGTCCGAACTTTCTCTACATGACGCTGTCTGGCTCGCTGCTGGACCGATTCGCTGTGGATCGCGGCTACCGCAGAGTTGAGTTACAGCCGGACGGCGGTAACAGCACGGCCGGCCGCCACAGCTCGCCGCTGACGCGCGGCAGTCTGCTTGCGCTCGGGCTCGGCGGTAATGACTTAGGAGCATGGATCCAAGCTGCTTCGCTCGATGAAGATGGCATTTACTCCGCCTGGCGGCTCTCGGCTTTCCTGCATGCGCAAGGACTGGCCGGCCGCGATAAAGTTACGCTGATCCTGCCGCGCCGCTGGTCGGGCGCCGCGCTGTGGACGAAGCAGGATTTTGAAGAAAGCCTGGGCAAATGCGAGCGCCACGGAATCAAGATCGTCATCGACGAGAAGATCCGGCTGCCGAACTATCGTTCTCCTAAGGACCCGCACCAGGACCGGCTCTTCCTGATCGTTCAGGTGAAGGGCTGGCCGGCCTCGGATCCACGCAAGGTGGCGCTGTTGCGGCATGCCGGCTATCCGGTGGCTACTCTCACGCTACCGGCCGCGAGCCAGCCATCGCGCTACATGCAGTTCATGCACTACGCGGTATTCGGGATGGCGTACCTGCGCGACATGAACTTCGTTACGCAACCGAGCGTGGAGCTTTACAAGTCGATCACCAGCCAGTTGTCGGCGTCGGCCGGAAAACTCGGCGGCATCGAGAAAACCAAGGAATGGCGGGAGATGCGTCAATCGCCACAGCAGGCGAAATGGCGCGGGCGCGTCACGCTATTCTATGACCGCGTGACGCCGCCGGAGCCGTGTCCATCGTCGGCTCCGGAGATTTACGCTGCTATCCTGCGCTCGCTCAGCGCGAATCGCGCGGCCGAATACGCCGAGCTCACTTTCTTCGGCGACACACGCTATGCCGCGCGGGGACGCGCGTTGCGCACGCGGCTGAACCGGGCGGCAGAATCGCTGTTTCGCTCGAAGTTGAAGATGCCGGTGGATGTGTATGAAGGCCCCGCGATGAATCACTCCTACCACGAGATGATCATCGGGCACGGCAAGTGCTTCTCGACGGTGCTGATTTCCGATGCCTCGGAGCAGATTCCGATGATTGGATACACGGCGGACTACCATCGCGCGCAGTTTCTGGCGACGCTGATGGCGCTGGCGCAACGAAATCGTCCAGTGGTTGCGATTGTTCTGCGCGATCTCGAAGAGGGAACGCTGGCGGCGCTGGAAGAGTTTTTTCGCCAGGCTGCCAAGCATGTGTAGCGTGCGGAAGGGTGACTGCGCCACTAAGCGTTTACACTAGTAGTTCGAAATGGCTAAGTTCAAATCGGCCGGCCGAGCCAAAGGCACGCCGAAAAAATCCAACCGCAGCGCGATCCCCTGCTTGATCTTGGTTATCCTGGGGATCGTTATCATGTGTCTGATGTTCTATTTTTCATTGCAATCCGGCAATTCATGAGAGTCGACAACCGCCGCCCCGACCAGATGCGTCCGGTGCGGATCACCACCAAGTACTTGATGACCGCGGAAGGTTCCGCGCTGATCGAGATCGGCAACACTCGCGTGTTGTGCGCGGCTTCGGTGGAGGAAACGGTGCCGCAGTTTCTGCGCGGCAGCGGGCGAGGCTGGGTAACCGCCGAATACTCCATGCTGCCTCGCGCAACGGCTACCCGGACGCAGCGGGAGGTGAAGAAGGGTCATCCGTCGGGCCGCACGCAAGAGATTCAGCGGCTGATTGGCCGGTCACTGCGCTCGGTGGTGAACATGGCGGCGCTCGGAGATCGAACCGTGATTGTCGATTGCGATGTTCTGCAAGCCGACGGCGGCACACGCACGGCATCCATCACCGGCGCCTACGTTGCTCTGGTGCTGGCGTTGAAACAACTAGTTCAGTTTGGCGCGTTGAAGACGCTGCCGGTAACGGATTCAGTGGCCGCGACGAGCGTCGGCATCGTGAATGGCGTGCCGGCGCTGGATCTGTGCTACGACGAAGACTCCAGCGCCGAGGTGGACATGAACGTGGTCATGACCGGCGCCGGACGCTTCGTCGAATTGCAGGCCACCGCCGAGAAAATACCTTTCGATGACGATCAACTGATGACGCTTCTGTCTCTCAGCCGGAGCGGAATTTCAGAACTCTTCGCGATGCAGCAACAGGCGCTGGAATCCTGACTTGCGGCTGTACTGCGCGACCACCAATCCCGGCAAGTTGCGCGAGTTCCGGCTGGCGCTGTCCGATTCGTTCTCGCTTGAAACCTTGCCTGGTCTGTCATCGATTCCAGCATGCGACGAAACCGGGGCGACGTTCGAGGAGAACGCCATCCAAAAGGCGCTTTACTATTCGAAACATTGCGACGGATATCTGTTCGCCGAAGATTCCGGTCTCGAGGTGGATGCGCTAGGTGGTGAGCCGGGCGTTTGTTCGGCGCGCTACGCCGGACCTGCCGCCACCGACGAAGCCAATAATCGGCTGGTGATCGAGCGAATGCGCGGTGTGGAAAACCGCACCGCGCGCTTTGTGTGCGTGGTGGCTCTCACGAAATCCGGGCGGCTGGTGAAGACGTTTCGAGGCGAAGTGGAAGGCCGGTTGCTGGAAGAGCCTCGCGGAGCCAATGGATTCGGTTATGATCCACTGTTTTTCTACCCGCCGTTTGGCTGCGCGTTTGGAGAGGCGCCACTGGAACGAAAGATGGCAGTGAGCCATCGTAACCGGGCGTTGCGCGCGATGCTGGATGAGTTGAAATCGTTGGGATGACGTTATTACCGGGACGCACGGGCGTTCACACGAGTGTGAACGCGGCACGCAAGAGTGCGTGCGCCACTCGTTACAATAGCGGCATGCGGTTTGTCTCTTGGCCTCTTGGATTGTTGGTTTTCGTTGCACAAATGACGGGTTTGGCGCAGGTTCCGGCTACAGCAAAAAAGCCGGTGACCGATGTGTATCATGGCGTGCCGGTAAGCGATGATTATCGCTGGCTGGAGAACTCCGCCGATCCCGCGGTTCGAACCTGGAGCGACGCACAGAACCGTTACGCTCGAAAATATCTGGACGCGCTCCCGATGCGTTTGGCGATCTACGCCGAACTGAAGCGCCTTTACA
>JBGPSX010000166.1:0-8028 GCA_041490325.1 Bryobacteraceae bacterium
CCGCCGACACCACGTTCTCCTCAATCATGATGCTGCCGACGTCGTTGCCGCCGAATCGCAAACCAAGCTGGCACGTCTTCAGTCCGGGCGTCACCCACGAAGACTGAATATTGAGGATGTTCTCGAAATAGAGCCGCGAAAGCGCCAGCGTCTTCAAATATTCCACCGCGGTCGCTTCCTCTTTGACGAACCGGCCGAGCGATGTATTCTCGCGCTGGAACGACCACGGGATGAACGCCGTGAATCCGCCTGTGTCCTCCTGAATCTCGCGCACGATGTCGAAGTGATTCATGCGCTGCTCCACCGTCTCGCCGCAGCCGAACATCATCGTGGCCGTGGTTCGAAGACCCAACGCGTGGGCCGTCCGATGCACATCGATCCAATCCTGCGTCGAGGATTTGAGCCGGCTGATCCTGCGCCGCACGTCATTGTCGAGAATCTCGGCGCCGCCGCCAGGAATCGAGTCTAGCCCGGCATCCCGCAACCGCGCGATCGTGTCGCGCAATGTCAACCCACTGACTTCAGCGATGTTGACGATCTCAGGCGCGGAAAAACAGTGGTTCCAAATGCGATCGCCAAAGCGCGTCTTGATTGCGCGCAGCAAATCTTCATACCACTCGATCTTGAGCTCGGGATGCAGCCCGCCTTGCATCAGAATGCCAGTGCCGCCGAGATCGATGGTCTCCTGAATCTTTTCGAAGATCACTTCCTGCGGATGCACGTAGCCTTCTGAATGTCCCATGGGCCGGTAAAAGGCGCAGAAGCTGCAATACTCGGTGCAGAAATTGGTGTAGTTGATGTTGCGATCGATGATGTAGCTGACCACGCCGTGCGGATGCAACTTCCGCCGCACCTGGTCGGCCGCCATCCCGATTCCGATCAAGTCGTCGCTACGAAAGAGGTCGATTGCCTCCGGTCGCGTCATCATGCTGAAATCTTCCTCGTCTCTACAGGATCGCGCAACTCCGCCGCATAGCGCAGGAAGGTCTCCAGGCCAGCCGTTTCGCGCTCCCCTAACTCGAAGACGATGTTGTGCGTCAGATAGTCGCGCGCCAGCGCTTCGGTTATGCCCAATTTCGAATGCTCGCATCGCGCGATGTCGTCTATGTGCTGCATACCGAATCGCAGCGACGACAAAAACGGTGCAGGATCCTGGCGAGGCACTTCCGCGCGCGCTGCCCAGACCGCGAAAACCATCGGAAACCCCGTCATCGCGGTCCATTCCGTGCCGAGATCGAGCACATGAAAAGGAAGCTCCGCTGGATCGAGAACCAGCGCGGCGTCGCCAATAATCAGCGCTGCATCGCACTGCTCCAGCATCGCGCCCAAGTGCGGGCGCTGGGAAGAAAGCTGCGGCTCGACGCCGTATTTTCGCGAAAGCACGATCCGGCTGAGCGCCACCGAGGTTCGCGAGCTGGAATCCGCGGCCAGGGTACGAATTTCAGCGAACGGCACTTTCGAAATCAGCAGAATGCTACGCACCGCGCCATGGCAAGCGATTCCCGCGCCCGGAATGATCTCGAGTTTCAGGCGGTTCAGCTCAACCGACGGCACGATCCCGATGTCGGCGAGTCCGCCCGCCAAGCGGTCGGCGCATTCGGATGGAAGAGCGAATGACAGATCGAAGAGATCCCGCTGTTCGCCATGCACCATTCCCCACACCAGCGGCGCGGTGTTCAAGTAGCTCACGACGGACACACGAGGCTTTGCGATGGGTGTCAAAGTCCAGTTTACCAGCCACCGCCCTTCGGAAGTCAGCGCACCGATACGATTCCAACGATCAGATTCGGCACTCCATTTACGCTCACGCTCACCGGATAATCTCCCGGGGACAATGCTGGCACGACGACATTGGCTTGAAACAACCCAGTGGCCGTCAAGCCGCTGAATGTGACGTTCGCAGTCGCCGTGCCGATCTTCACCGTGGTTCCCGTCACGGGCACGACAGTATTCACGATCTCGCCGGCGGGGGCGGGAGCAAAGCCGGTGCCGAAGATCTGAATCGTCTCGCCCACTGCCGCGGCTTTTAGACCGGGTACGGCCGCGGGATCGGCCACGACAGTGCCGTCGCCGTGGATCGCTGCAATGTACGCCTTTGAGGCAACGGTATAGCGGAAGAATTCCGGCGAGCTGGCGCGGATCTCGATCGGCTCGGGATGACTGGCCACACCGTCCCGGAATACTTGCAAAGTTGCGGTGCCCGTTACATTCAGGCTTGGTACCTGCGCGTTGATCTGCGTCGGACTGATGTAGTAAACGGCCGCGGACTTCCCATCAATCTTGACCTCCACGCCGTCCAGCTTGGTCGGCAATTTCGTGCCTTGCGTGAAGTCGGCGTCGCCCCATAGCCGTGTCGTGTTGGCCAGATTCCAGCCGATGATCGAGAACCAGGATCCCACCGTCACGCCCGGCTCGAAAGATGCTCCTTGCACTACGCCTTTCTCGGCTCGGATGGTGGGTAACGGCGTGGATGAATCGGTGTACTTCGCAGTCGAAAACAGATTGCTACCGGTGGTTGCCAGCGGCCCGACCTTCTGGAATAACTGGTTGGCGATATCTGACAGAGCATCTGGATCAGTGTCGGAAGAGGAATTCGTAATGAACGCGTACGAGTTACCGTTAGCCAGAAACCTCACATGCGAAATCGTTCCTCGTAGGCCGCCGGAAAAGAGCATGGTGAATCCTCCGTTCGCGCCAGGCTGTATCTGCCACCCGATGCCATACCAGATGGCGGCGTTGGCGGATTCGTAGGACGGTTTCGCTTGGATGGCCTGAATCGTTTCCGGCTTGAACAGGGCCGGGGTATTGGAGCGTCCGAACATCTTGTTGACATAGCGAAGCAACGCGGGCGCGTTGGCGGTCCATCCACCCGAGCCTTCCAGCGCCTCGTTGTACCACTCCCCATATGGATGTGGAACTGTCTCGGTCACCCAAGGAAATACGCTTACAGTCGGGGAGAGCGTGTTGTAATAAGCCGTCTCGAAGTAGTTTGCGTCGTCCGGAAAGGCGCGGCCTTCGGGTAGCGTTCGGCCGACGCGCATGGAGGTGCGAATACCGGCCGGCGAGAGGATCGCTTGCTGGACATACCGCTCAAATGGCATGCCGGACGCGCGTTCGGCGATGATCGCCAGGAAAGAATACTCCACTCCCGTGTAAGACGCCTTGGTGCCCGGATCGAAATGCAGTTGCTGTTGTAGCAGCCACCGGATGACGTCGGTGGAGGTCGCCGGCGCGCGGATGCCCAGAGTCTTGGCGACCGCCACCGTGTTTTGGATTGGCTCGCCTCCGATGTCGCGGTCCCAGCCCATCGAATGTTGCAGCATATTGAGGATCGTAACGTTGCGCCAACGCGCATCCGGGGGCCCGTTAGGCGGCTGCAGGTCTTTGACGTAATCGATAGCTTTGTCGTTCAAGCTCAGTTTGCCGTCCTCGAACAACTTCGCAATCGCCATGCCCGTGATGGTCTTAGAGACACTGCCAATGCGCAGCAGAGTGGTGGGCGTCATCGGCCGTTGCGTGGTTGAGTCGGCATAGCCGACGGCGCCGGCGCACGTCATGCCGCCGTTTGGAGCTACCGCGAACTGAACGCCCGTCAGATTGTGCGCGGTGCGCAACGTCTGCATCAGGTCTTGAACCACGGCGGGACAATTGTCGTAGGTCGACGGAACCTGGCCGAAGGCCAGGGCTGCCATTACAGGGAAAATGAGGATCCGCATTGAGCCTTCCTAAAATCGTTCATTCTGCTAGAGTGAGCGAGATTGATGGCCCAAATGCCTCAGGCGAGCCATAATATTGTTTGAGCCAACGTGTTTGGGAAGCTGGAAAAGTGGCTGCCGCCACTCTGGTGTTGGCGCTGACGGCCTGCCAGCGCTTTCCCGACAGCTACCCGCCTCCCGCGCAGGGGCATTCGGCCGAGGAATTGCCTTCCAAACCCGGCAGCATGATGATTGAGATGGATAGCGACGACGTCGGCAAGCACATCGTCAAGGATATCTACGACTCGAAGGATGAATCCTGGCGCTGGACCGGCCCGAATCCGACACTCAAGACTCTGATCGTTCGTTCAACGAATCTGAAGTTCGCCGCCGACTTCGCCATTTGGGAAGAAGCTTTTAAACAAACCGGCCCGTTGGAGCTATCGTTTTACTTGAACGATCGTTTGATCGACAAGGTCCGATACACGACACCCGGCTCGAAGCATTTCGAGAAAGCCGTGCAGCAGAATTGGGTTACGGTCAACTCGGATGCCATCCTTTCGATCCGCGTCGACAAGACCTATGTGTCGGCGGCCGACGGATTGAAGTTCGGCGTCATTCTGACGCGCATAGGACTCACTCAATAATGCGTTCCTTATGAGCCGATATTTTCTGGGCGTCGATGGCGGCCAGTCCGGCACCACCGCGATGATCGGTGATGAAACCGGACGTGTGCTCGGATCCGGCCGTAGCGGCCCCACCAATCATGTCGGCGCGGCGGAAGGCCGAAACAAATTCGTTACCGCCATGAACGAGTGCGTGCAGGGTGCCTATGCTCAGGCCGGTCTGGATGGCTCGGCCATCCGGCTCGCCGCCGCGTGTCTCGGATTCAGCGGAGGCCCCGCGGACAAAGAGGCGATTCTTAAGGAGATACTGCTAAGCGATCGGACCATCGTCACTCACGATGCGATGATTGCGCTGTCGGGTGCGATGGCGGGTGCGCCAGGCCTGATCACGATCGCCGGAACGGGCTCCATGGCCTTTGGACGAAATCAGGCCGGCGAAGCGGCGCGCGCAGGAGGTTGGGGATTCATTTTTGGAGATGAGGGCGGCGGCTTCCACATCGTCCGCCAGGCGTTGCGCGCGGCGCTTCGTTTCGAGGAAGGCTGGGGACCTCCCACCGCCCTGCGCCCCGCTCTGCTGGATGCCACCGGCACGCGCAACATGAATGACTTGCTGCATCGTTTCTACACCACCGAGTATCCTCGGCCTCGCATCGCGGCCTTCTCGAAACTGGTGGATCAGGTGGCGGACGGAGGCGACGCAGCCGCCCGGGACATCCTCAACGAAGCCGCGCAGCAGCTAGCTGCCATCGCTGCCGCGGTTCGCGGGCAGTTGTTCGACCAGGAAGAAGCGGCGCGCGTGGCCTACATCGGCGGCGTGTTCCGGAGCCGCATCCTGCTGGCGCGTTTCAGCCAGTTGGTCGAAATGGAGAAAGGTAACCAGGTAGGGCCGCCGATTCACGGTCCCGCCGCCGGCGCCTTGCTCGAAGCCTACCGCGAAAGCGGAATTCGTTGTACGCTGTCCGATGTCCCCGAGGAAAAACCATGAGATATTTCGTCGTCTTCCTAGCTGGCCTGGTGGCGCACGCCGCCGAACCGGACTGGCCGCAAGTGGAGCAGCACGCGCTCGAATTCCTGCAGAGCTACGTTCGCATCCGTTCCATTAATCCTCCTGCCAACACGGCCGGAGCCGCGGCTCTATTCAAAACTGAACTTGAGCGGAATGGACTCGCGCCGCAGATCTACGAGAGCGGACCCAACGGCCAGACCAACCTTGTGGTTCGCCTGAAGGGCCGGGACGCATCCAAGAAACCTCTACTGCTCTTGAATCATTTCGACGTCGTGCCGGTGGATGAGAAGGCTTGGAAGATAGATCCGTTTGGCGCCATCATCCGCGATGGAATGATCTGGGGCCGGGGCACGCTGGACATGAAGGGGCTGGGCGTCCAGCAAATGATGTCGCTGATCGCCATGCACAATGCCGGCTTTACGCCTGCGCGGGACATAATCATGATCGCGACCGCGGACGAAGAGTCTGGCGGAACGCGCGGAATCCAGTGGATGATCGCGAACCACTACGCTGACATCGACGCCGAGTATGTATTGGATGAGGGCGGCATGGGATCGCGCGACGCACTCTCTCCGAACAAGTTGGTGTTCGGAATCTCAGTGGGCGACAAAGTTCCGGTCTGGTTGCGGCTGCGCGCCAAAGGAACCTCCGGTCACGGTTCGCAGCCGATTCCCGACAACGCCAACATGATCCTGCTCGACGCGATCCGCCGGGCCATGGCGTTGCCTCTGGGAAGCAAGCCGAATCCGGTGGTCGAAGAAATGAAGCGCGCCATCGGCGGACCATTTGCTTCGAACAAATTCACATCCGCCATCCAGCGCAATACGATTTCCTTGACGACGCTCACAGCCGGTGTGGGCTCGCCGGTCAAGGTGAACGTGATTCCGTCCACGAGCGAAGCCACGTTGGACTGCCGTGTTCTGCCGGGTACCAACGCCGAGGAGTTCATCTCGGAATTGAAGGCGCGCATCAACGATCGGCGAGTGACGGTGGAGATCATCAATGTGGCGCCTGACCCGGGCGTAAGCAGCACGGAGACGCCTCTCTACGCCGCCATGCGCCAGGCTATCCTCAAGCGCCATCCCAACGCGATCGTGACGCCGATGATCGTGCCCTTTGGCACCGATTCGGCTTATCTGCACAAACGAGGAGTCGTCAAGTACGGGTTCACGCCGATGATTCTCGATACGGCCACCGCAGCGACCATGCACAGCGATCAGGAGCGCATTCCGGTGACGGAGTTTCTGGCGGGCATTCATATCTACTACGATCTAGTAACCTCTAGCTTCTAGTACCACTTCATAAAATCGCGGCAATCCGATCCGATAAGGAAACATATGACGGGTCGGTTCTCAGTGCCAGAGGCTGCTGTGCAAGCGCATTGCCGCCGCGTCGCCACCTGGTCGCGGGAGTTGGCGGGTGCGCTCGGCCTTTCGCGGACAGATCAGGATCTGCTCGGACAAGCAGCGCTCCTCCATCACGTGCCAGCGCTGATCTTGGACGATGGCGCGCGCAGCCAACTCCTCGCGGATATGAAGCTGAATGAAACCGGCGAACAAGCGTTCGTTCCCGACGCGATACTCAACATTCTCCAGACTTTCTGGGGCCGCGAGACGGCCGTCGATCCGGCCATCGCCAAGGTAGTCGCCGCACTCGAGATCAGCGATGACTTCGACCAGTTCTTCGAGTCTGAGCCCCTGCTCGAAGACGATCGGGTCGATTCTTCGGTTGGGACCATGATGTCCTACCTGCAAGTGACCAGCCGCGCCGACGTGAGTCGCGTGATCGATCGCCTTCCCGTCTTTCCGCGCGCAGCCAGGGAAGTGATATGTTACGCTACCGATCCGGAAGTGACGATAGAGCGATTGGGGTCGGTCATCAAGCTGGATCCGGTGCTGTCCGGCCTTCTGATTCAAACCGCGAATTCAGCATTCTATTCACCGCAAACGCCGATCGGCAGCATTTCACGCGCGATCGGCTTTATCGGAACTGAGATCACTCGAAAAATCCTTCTGGCCGCGGCGTTCCGCGGAAGCTTCGCTTCCATGCGATTGCATCAACTGTGGAATCATTCTCTGGATGTCGCGCACGCGGCCGAACGAATGGCCCGCCATGCTGGGGCATCCATCGACCCGGGGGAAGCCTTCCTGGCTGGTTTGGTGCACGATGTGGGGCGCTTGGCCTTCAGCCTGATGCCAACCGCATTTCTGGATCGCTTCGACCGGCTCACAAGCGGGGGATGCCCGCCGGTGGAAGTCGAAGTCTGCCTGGCGGGCCTGTGTCATGGCGAGATCGGCGCCGAAACACTCACGCAATGGAAGTTTCCTGAGCCGATCGTGCAAGCCGTTCGCTGGCATCACCGCCCGGAGCGAACCGAACTCAGCCTCGCCTCTCTTCTCTATCTGGCCGAGTACTGGTCGGATTCCGAGGAAGACCTCCCCTCTTACGTTCGCCTCAACACCGCATGCCGCCAAACCGGCATCGATCTGGCCAATCTTTCGCAAGCCTCCGAACCAGACGCCGGCTACCTGGCCTCTTTGCGTTTTGCCGCGTAGCGCTGGGCTTCAGCCGTGCAGCGATTGTCAAGGCGGCCGTTTCTAAATCCGAGTAACCTATCCACTTGGGATCAATTTTTCTACCTGACTTAACCTACACCGACGGTCGTTTCCAAAGCGGCCTAGCGCTAGTCACCAACTCAATC
>JBGPSX010000167.1:0-7983 GCA_041490325.1 Bryobacteraceae bacterium
CCGCGTGCCTTTGGCGCCCGCAATGGATCCGCATCTGCTGCTGGCAGCCATCGAACAAAGAAAGCTCGACCTGTTCGCGTTGATGCCCAATGGCACGCTGGAGTTGAGCGAGACGAACTTCAAGCGCAAGTGCGCCATCATTATCGGCAGTGAAGGACGCGGTGTCAGTGAACGGCTGCGCGCCAAGGCCATGGATGTTCGAATCCCGACGGCCGGCGTTGAGTCCTTGAATGCAGCGCTCGCAGCCGGTATTGCGCTTTACGTGGCGCGCAAGCAGCGCATGATCCAGCAATGAGTATGGTCGAGCGATGAGTCTCTTTGAGCCGGATCCGCTAGCGAGCAGCAGAGACGATAGCGGCCGACCGCTGGCCGAGCGAATGCGTCCGGTGACACTGGACGAATTCGTGGGACAGCAGCACATCCTCGGCCCCGGCAAACCGCTCCGGATGCAGATCGAGCGCGATCAGCTCGGGTCGATCATCTTATGGGGACCACCCGGCGTCGGCAAAACAACGCTGGCGCGAATCATCGCTCGTCTAACGCGCTGCGACTTCGTTCCGTTCAGCGCGGTGCTGAGCGGGATCAAGGAAATCAAGGCGGTGATGGCCGATGCGGAGCGTAGCCGGCGAGCTGGCCGGCGCACGTTGATCTTCATCGACGAAATTCATCGCTTCAACAAAGCGCAGCAGGATGCGTTTCTACCCTACGTGGAGCGCGGCGACATTATTCTGATTGGCGCGACCACGGAGAATCCATCCTTTGAAGTGATATCGGCGCTGCTTTCACGGACTAAGGTCTACATGCTGAAGCCGCTGACCGAGGACGAGATCGCGGGGGTGCTGGGTCGCGCGCTTCCGGTATTGAAGATAGAGGCGCCCGGCGATCTGCTGAAGCAAATCGCGATTTACGCCAACGGCGATGCTCGAACCGCGTTGAACATCCTCGAAGTGGCAGCCGCGGCTTCAGAAGGCGGCCAGCTTACAACGCAAGCAGTGGAAGATTCCCTGCAACGCAAGATGCTGTTGTACGACAAGTCCGGCGAAGAGCATTTCAATCTCATTTCGGCGCTGCACAAGTCGGTGCGATCCAGCGACGTGGACGCTGCCCTCTATTGGCTCGGCCGGATGCTCGAAGCGGGCGAGGATCGTCTTTATATAGCGAGGCGCCTGGTGCGGATGGCGATTGAGGATATCGGGCTGGCCGATCCGAGGGCGCTCGAACAGTCCATGGCGGCCATGCAGGCGGTACACTTCCTGGGAATCCCAGAAGGGGACCTGGCGCTGGGGCAGGCCACCATCTATCTGGCGATTGCTCCCAAATCGGACGCCTCCTACCGGGCTTTGAACCGGGTCATGGAGGCGATCGAGAGCCATCGCGCCGAGCCAGTTCCATTCCACCTGCGGAATGCGCCTACAGGGGCCATGAAGCAATGGGGCTATGGCGCCGGTTACCAGCACGCGCACAACTTTGAAGACGCTTTACCCGACATGGACTGCCTGCCAGATTCCCTTGCAGGCACAATGTTTTACGAACCCACCAGCCGGGGTGTCGAAGAGCGCATATCCGAGCGTCTGAAAGAGATACGTAGCCGCCGAAAATCACCTGACCGAGACCCCTCAAAGTAACAGGGAGTCTGGCAGCAAGTACTATCCTGGCGGCGCAATGGTACCCCTCGAAATTGGGAGCTAGCTCCTATTGCCGGTACACTCCCGCTGCCTCAATCTGGTCTTGCACCGAGCAAATGAAAGGGCCAACAGTGATGCGGGGAGTAGGCGTGAAATTCGAAAAAGAAAAGACCGATCGACGGGGCGCTGATCGATTCCCGATTGAGAGAGAAGTTCGCTTCAAAGTTCTCAATCGGAAGAATGATGATGAGCTGGGCGTCGGCAAGACCGTCAACATGAGCAGCAATGGCGTGCTCTTCACCACCGAACACTATCTGTTGCCGGGCAGGCGGCTGGAGTTGTCGATTAGCTGGCCGGCCCAGTTGAACAGCAAAATTGCCCTCAAGCTGGTAGCTCGCGGCCGCGTGGTTCGCTGTGAAGAAGGCAAGGCTGCGATTGAGATTAATCAATACGAGTTCCGGACTCAAGCAACGCCAGGGCCGATGGTGGTCAATTAATAAATTCTCCTTAGCGCCACCGATCATTTTCCAGCATCCAGGAAGGTACAATTAGATTGCGGGCTTCGGCTCGTGCTGCGCTGACAACAGCGCAACCTTTCTGAGGATGCGCGCCCTACTCGCTGTTCTTTGCCTTGGGTCCGGCCTTTTCCTTAACGCCGAGACCGTTCAGCCGCCCACCCTAGCGGAAGCGCGGTCCTTCATCACACGCGCACAGAGCAAGCTGCTCGATCTGGCGGTTCAACAATCCCGAGCCGATTGGGTCAAGTCGACCTACATCACGTACGATTCGGAGATGCTCGCTGCCAAGGCGGACGAGCACGCTATCTCGGCTGCGATGGCGCTGGCCAAAGAATCGACACGATTCAGCAAGCTTCAATTGCCCGCCGGCGTGGCACGCCAGTTCAAATTGCTGCGGCTGTCGCTGACGTTGGCCGCCCCTTCGAATCCCAAGGAATCGCAGGAGCTGACCGAGATTGCTTCGCAGATGGAAGGCCTATACGGCCGCGGGAAATATTGTGCGACGCCCGGCAAGTGCCTGGATCTGGATGAACTGAGCCAGATCCTGCGCAGCAGCACGAATCCCAACGAATTGCTGGAGGCCTGGCGCGGATGGCACACTATTTCGGTTCCGATCCGGCCACTGTTCCAGAGGTACGTCGAGCTGGGGAACAAGGGCGCTCGAGAGCTGGGATTCGCCGATATGGGCGCCATGTGGCGGTCGAAGTACGACATGCCGCCGGACGCTTTTGTCGCCGAGATGGACCGGTTGTGGGACCAGGTCCGTCCGCTGTACCTCTCGCTGCATGCCTATGTTCGCTCTAAGCTTCGGGAAAAGTATGGCAACGCGGTTCCGGCCAGCGGCCCGATTCCTGCGCACCTGCTGGGCAACATGTGGGCGCAGGAATGGGAGAACATTTATCCGCTGGTGGCGCCCAAGAACGCCGATCCCGGTTTCGATCTGACCGAGATTCTGAAGTCCAAGAACACCCAGCCGCTCGACATGGTCCGCCACGGCGAGCGGTTCTTTACATCGCTTGGTTTCGCTCCGCTGCCGAAGACGTTTTGGGAGCGGTCGCTGTTCGTGAAGCCGCGCGATCGAGACGTGGTGTGCCACGCGAGCGCCTGGGATGTCGATCAGGTGGAAGATTTGCGGATCAAGATGTGCATCGAGATCAACGCCGAGGATTTCTCGACCATCCATCACGAGCTGGGCCACAATTTTTATCAGCGCGCTTATAGCCGGCAGCCGTTCCTGTTTCGCGATGGCGCGAACGATGGTTTTCACGAAGCCATCGGCGACACGATCGCGCTTTCTGTGACGCCGGAGTATCTGCGGAAGATTGGCTTGCTGGCATCCACGCCGGACAACTCCAAGGATCTCGGGCTGCTGTTGTACAAGGCGCTGGAGAAGATCGCATTCCTTCCGTTCGGGCTGATGATCGACAAATGGCGCTGGCAGGTTTTCTCGGGCGAGATTCCAGCAGCGAAGTATAACGAGACTTGGTGGCAGCTCCGGCTGAAGTATCAGGGCGTGGCGTCACCGGCGCCGCGCAGCGAGAGCGATTTCGATCCGGGCGCGAAGTATCATGTCCCGGCGAACTTCCCTTACGCGCGCTATTTCCTGGCAGACATTTTGCAGTTTCAGTTGCATCGGTCGCTGGCCAAGATAGCCGGATGCGATGGTCCGCTGAACCGGTGTTCCATTTACAACAGCAAGACAGCGGGCGATCGTCTGAATACGATGCTGGCCATGGGACAAAGCGAGCCATGGCCGGATGCGTTGGCTGCCGTGACCGGCGAGCGGCAGATGGATGCGAGAGCGATCCTGGATTATTTCGCCCCGCTGCAGAAGTGGCTGGACGAGCAGAACCGTGGTAAACCAGTTGGGTGGTAGTTGGCGAGAACTCCTATGACCTGCGAGAAGTGCAACGATACCGGGTACATTCTGACAGAGCACGCCGGGGGGATCAGTGGCGCAGAAAAATGCAACTGTTTGCTAGCCGCGACTCAGCAAGGCTTGAAAGAGCGAGCGAACATTCCCGACGCCTACAAAACTGCATCTCTTGACAATTTCAAGCTGCCAGAAAATAACCCCATCGCGCGTACTCAATGTGCCAAGGCGATGATTACGGTCCGGGCATACGTCAAAGCTTTCCCGGACGCTTTCCCGCCTGGTCTGCTGTTTATCGGGTCGAGCGGTTCGGGCAAAACACATCTGGCCGTAGCCACGTTGCGCGAGCTGTTAGATAAAGGGTTCGAAGGCGTGTATTTCAGCTTTTCTAAACTGATCGACCACATTCGAGCCGGTTTCAACGCCACGGCAGGCACGATGGATCGTGCCGCATACTCTCGCGCCGAGACAACAAAAGTTTTGGTGCTTGATGACCTGGGGGCGCACCGCATTCAGCCGTGGGAACAAGACGTAATCACCGACATCATCAGCGAGCGGTATAACAACCGCCTACCAACCATCTTCACCACCAATCTGTCGGACACCTCAGCAGGTGACTCGGACGAACAGTGGAGGCAATCAATGGAAGAGCAGAAAGCCAGGAGTGCTATGCGAACGGCCACCCTGGAAGAAACTATCGGAGTTCGTTCCCACTCACGGCTCTTCGAAATGTGCTCAATCATTCGGATGGACAGTCCGGACTATCGCAAGATCATCGCAACGAGTCAGCGACCGCCTCGATGACGGATGAACAGCGACTATTTGAAGAGCGAGGGTTTCTGATTGTTACGTCCGAAAAACCAACTTCAGAACCAAACAGTCATTGGCAGTGCGGGGCAGGGTATCGGCCAGGTGGTTGTTATCGGCGAAGCCACTCGAGCCGAACTGCTGGCCCAAGCAGCGCGCCTCGGAATGCGCGTGAGTGAGCCACTCGGGAATTACTACGACTACAAAGTCGTCGCAGAATGATTACCGATCGGCGCGGCCGTTGTGCATTACTCTGTATTACAAGCGGCGACTTGTAATACACTATAAGTATGAAGGCCACTGTTCAGGCCCGCCTCGACAGACAGGCGCAAGAAACTTTGGCTGAACTGGCCGATCAACTGGGGATGAGTCCCTCGCAAGTTGTGCGTGAAGGCATTCGGCTGCTCGCGGCCAGTCACCCGAAGCGGGGCCAACGGCGCATTGCCGGTCTTGGCAAGTTCGCTTCCGGCGTGCCGGATCTCGGATCGAACAAGAAACACCTCAAGGGCTTTGGCCGTTGAGATCGGTTCTGCTCGACACTGGCGTCATTGTCGCTCTCCTCGACCGCAGCGAACGGCATCATCGGGCCTGCGTCGACGTCGTGCAGAAGCTGGTTGCGCCACTGGTGACTTGCGAGGCTGTCATAGCAGAGAGCTGCTATCTCTTACGCAAGCTGCCCGGCGCGGCCGAGGCGATTCTGGAAAACGTGAAGACAGGCGCCTTTCACATTCCATTTCAACTCCTGGACGCCACCGCATCGCTTCAGCGTATTTTTAGGAAATATCGGGATCGTGAAGTGGACCTTGCGGATGCTTGTCTGATTTACCTAGCTACCGAGTTGCGTACGGGCGACATCCTGACGTTGGATAGTGATTTCGAGATCTACCGGTGGGGTTCGAACAAACCGTTCCGTCTGCTTCTGACTGACAAGTTACGATAAGGGCATGACGACGGCGAATCCGCTCGGTTTTCTCAGTGAGCAGCTCGAATCCTGGCGCAAGGCGGGCACCTACCAGCGTTTGCGCGTGCTCGAGTCGGCCTGCGAACCGATCGCGCGCGTGGATGGGCGCGAAGTCATCAATCTCGCGAGCAACAATTATCTCGGGCTGGCCGATCATCCCAAGCTCATCGAAGCGGCGGTTCAAGCAACCAAGAAGTTTGGCGCCGGATCGGGCGCGGTGCGGACCATCTCAGGCACCATGAGCATCCACCTGGAGCTGGAACGGCGGATCGCCGAGTTCAAGCACACTGAGGCCTGCGTAGTCTTTCAGTCCGGTTTCGCGGCCAATGCCGGCACCGTGTCGGCGTTTCTCGGACCCGACGATCACATCGTGTCGGACGCCTTGAACCACGCCAGTATCATCGACGGCTGCCGGCTGTCGCGCGCCAAGATCCACGTTTTTCCCCACAAGGACACGGGCAAGGCCGGCCAGATTCTGCAGGAACTTGCCGGCGCCTCAGGCCACAAGCTGCTGATCACCGACGGCGTCTTCTCGATGGATGGCGATATCGGCCCGCTGCCGGCGCTGGTCGAGATCGCCGAACGCCATGGCGCGATCATGATGATCGACGACGCGCATTCGTCCGGAGTGCTGGGCCGCAACGGTCGTGGCACAGTGGATCATTTCGGCCTGCACGGCCGCGTGGACATTCAAGTGGGAACGCTGTCCAAGGCGATCGGGGTGCTGGGCGGCTACGTTTGCGGCAGCAAGGATCTAATCGAATTCCTGTATCACCGGGCGCGCCCGTTTCTGTTTTCGACTTCGCATCCACCCGCGGTACCTGCGGCGTGCCTGGCCGCGTTCGACATCCTGGAGCAGGAGCCAGAGCGCATCGATACTCTCTGGGAGAACACGCGCTACTTCAAAGCCGCGCTGAAGAACGCCGGCTTCGATACCGGCGACAGCGAGACACCCATTACGCCGATCATGGCCGGCGAGGCGAAGACGGCGCACGCGTTTTCACGAGAGCTGTTTGAAAACGGATTGTTCGCGACCGGCATCGGCTTTCCGACGGTCCCAGAAGGCAAGGCCCGCGTCCGCACGATTGTCACCGCTACGCATACGCGCGAGATGCTCGACCGGGCGGCAGAAATCCTCTCGCGCGCCGGGAAGAAGCTCGGGATCAGAGGCTAGGGACTAGCGGATCACCAGTCTGGTGGTCGGTAATCTGGAATTTCAGGAATTCGTGCACGGCCTTCACCGCTTCGGCGTTCTCACTGGAAATTCGCACTCGCGCGCCGCGCTCCGTATTCTCGAACTGGTAGCGGATCTGTTTCTTCAAACGCTTCATCACCGGCACGCCCGGAGGAACCTGGTCGTGAATGAACATCGGAACATCAAAGTCGCCCGCAGTGAAAAGCTTTGCGATGTGGGTCAGGTGCTGACGGATGGCATCGCGGCCAGAGGTGTCGTCCGAATCCTTGGTTTCAACCTCGATCGCGCCGCCATCTTTCAAAAGCCGGAAGTGATGCGCGGTGGTCTCGTGTGAGAAACCCATGGCGTGATCGCCGCGGCGGTTGACGCCGTCGTGATGGGCCGGGTCCTGACTATAGGCCAGACTTGCGGCCAGCAACAGGCCGAAGCCGAGATGTTTTTTCATGCTTTTCCTTTCTATGGGGAGGCGACGCGAGGGTTTCGAGCAGCCGGGCTTGCGTTCCGTTAGGCGTTCGATTCAGACGTTCGTTCCAATCCTTCAAGACCGTCCGCAAATGGTCCCGCATTGCGATCAAGTCCACTAGCTGCTGGTCGACCTGGGACAACTTCTCTTCGAGTAAGAGTTTCGCCTGCCGGCATGGCGCGCCACCGTCGTCGCGCACCTTAAGAATTCGGGCCAGTTCGGGAAGCGAGAATCCCACGGCCAGCGCCCGTCGAATCAACTGGACTCGATCCACCGTCTCAGGCGGGTACAAACGGTAGTTACCGGACGATCTGCTGGGAGTCGCTAACAGCTTCATCCGTTCGTAGTGCCGCAGCGTGTCGGGACTAACGCCAGCCATCCGCGCCAGCTCACCGGATCGGAGATGCGACTTTTGTGTCACGTTACAGGACCAGTATGAACCCTGGAACCGATTCCAGAGTCAAGGGCTTTTTGTGCGGGCACGGTGGTAGCCTCTTCTTATGACCCCATCGGCAGAGAAAAGCCTCGTTCGGCCCGTCCA
>JBGPSX010000168.1:0-7973 GCA_041490325.1 Bryobacteraceae bacterium
CGGATCGGCCAGCGCGAACTCGACGAAGGTTTCAAAGTAGCTCGGAAAATTGCCGATGTCGTAGCGCCGCTCGCCGGCCGGCAATTTCATGGCCAGCACGCGTTTGCCTTCCTCGCACATTTGCGCGATCGCGTCGGTGAGTTGAACCTCGCCCTTGGCGTCGGGCTTCACTCGCCGGATCATGTCGAAGATCAGCGGAGAGAAGACATAACGGCCAGCGATGGCGAGGTTGCTGGGGGCCTGGCTGGGTTTAGGCTTCTCCACCAGATCGAGCACGCGCAACGAATCGCCCTCGCTCTCCTTCACCTTCACGATGCCGTAGTGCACAGTTTGTTCGGGCGGCACTTCCTCCACCGCGATCACACAACTGGCATGCCGCGATTCGAACAACTCGGCCATGCGCTGAACCATCTTCGATTGCGCATGCAATCCAAGAATCGAATCGCCCAAAGCGATCACGAACGGCTGCTCGCCCGCAAAGTTTTCGCCGCACAGGATCGCGTCCCCGAGACCGCGCTGCACACGCTGCCGAGTGTAGAAGAACTGTGCGGCATGTTCATCGAATCCCAGTGATTCGAGCAGCTCATTCTTGTTGGCGGCGCTCAAGCTTCGCACCAGCTCCGGATCGGTGTCGAAGTGATTCTCGATGGAGGTCTTGTTCCGGCCGGTGACGAACAGGATACGATCAACCTGGTTGGCGATCAGTTCTTCAGCTACGTACTGCACGATCGGCTTGCGAGCCACCGGCAGCATTTCCTTGGGCTGCGACTTGGTGGCGGGCAGCATGCGCGTGCCGGCTCCGGCCACGGGTACGATTGCGCTTCGAATCACCTCTTGAATATAACTGGGTTGTGTTGCGATGATCCATCTCGAACCTTCGAAAGCAGACTCCGGCAAGCGCCTGGATCATTATCTGCACGAGCGATTGCCCGAGCACAGCCGTTCCCGGCTCCAGGAATGGATCAAAGCGGGGCAGGTGAAAGTGAACGGTGCGGCCGGTAAGCGATCGTATCTGCTGAAAGGTTCCGAGTCGATCCAAGTGGAGCCCGCCGGCCTGCCCCCGTTGCGCGCCACACCCGAAGACCTGCCGCTCGAAATCCTGTACGAAGACCCGGCCGTGATCGCGGTCAACAAGCCCGCGGGCATGGTGGTGCATTCGGGAGCCGGCGTTCATTCCGGCACGCTGGTCAATGCGCTGCTGCATCGGTTCAGCGCGCTCTCCGGCGTAGCAGGCGAACTGCGCCCGGGCATCGTGCATCGCCTGGATCGTTTCACCAGCGGCGTAATCCTGGTAGCGCGCACGGATGCCGCACATCGCGATTTGTCCGCGCAATTTTCAGGTCGGAAGGTCGAAAAGATCTATCTCGCGCTGGTGCATGGTCACCTGAAATCGCCCAGCGGTCGAATCACGAAACCGATCGCGCGCGATCCGGTCCGGCGCACGCGCATGACGTCGCGGCTGGCCCGTGGCCGCGATGCCGTCACCGATTACAAAGTTCTCGAGGTCTTCCAGAATTTTAGTCTTCTGGAGGTTCGCATCGGAACGGGCCGCACGCACCAGATCCGCGTTCACCTGGCGAGCCTCGGCCATCCGGTAGTTGGCGACAAGCTGTACGGCGCCCCGGCCAGCCCGCTGGGACGCTATTTCCTGCACGCCCGGCAAATCAGCTTCACGAGCCCGAGCTCGGGGGAACGAGTGACAGTCATTGCCGAGTTAGCGAGTGATCTGCAACACCACTTGGATGAACTGCGGCAGCAGTGCCGCCTATAATGAGACCGTAGTGCGAGACAACGAACCAGTCCGGGTCTTCCGCTCCTTCGAAGAAGCTGAGGATGGGGATCGCGACTTCTACAAGTCTCTAACGCCTGAGCAACGTATCGATATCCTGTTGCAACTGATCGCCCAACCTGGACCTCCCCAAAGACTTGAGAGAGTTTATCGAATCGTTAAACTCGAACAAAGTTGAGTACGTGATTGTTGGGGGCTACGCACAGGCCTACCACGGGCGCCCTCGCTTCACGGGCGATATCGACGTAGTAATCCGGTTCCTTCGTGAAAACGCGCGAGTGCATCCGAAATAAACGCGCCGTTGGACGGCCGCAAGATCTGGCCGATCTCGAAGCGCTCACCTAGATGCCGGCTACCAGCCACAGCCACACTCTCCTATAATGGTTTCAACCTTTCCATGAAAACCGTGCTTCTTCCGGTCGTGGCTATTTCCGCTTGCTGTCTCCTCACTGGCCAGGGCAAGATCGATAAATCCGTTCCCGCGCAGGATCCGCAAGACAAAACGCGCATCACGCTCGACGTCACGCGCGTCAACATGCTGTTTACCGTCGCAGACAAGAAGGGCCGTTTTATCACCGACCTGGTCAAGGATGACTTCGAGGTCATCGAAAGCAAGAAGCCGCAAGCCATCGTCGAATTCACCGCCGAGACCGATCTGCCGCTGCGTCTCGCGATTCTGGTCGACACCAGCAACAGCATCCGCGAACGCTTTCGGTTCCAGCAGGAGGCCGCTGTCGCCTTTATCACCGGCACCGTGCGCCCACGTCAGGATCGCGCTCTGATCGTCAGTTTCGACATGCTCCCCGAACTTGTTACCGATCTCACCGACAACCTCGGCGATCTCGAAAAGGCCGTGCAAGGCTTGCGCCCAGGCGGAGGGACCGCGATGTATGATGCCATCTTCTTTGCCTGCCGCGACAAGCTGATGCAGGATCAGCCGCTCTACAAATTCCGCCGCGCCATGGTGATCTTGAGCGATGGCGAGGACAACCAGAGCCAGCACACGCGCGATCAGGCCCTCGAAATGGCGCAGAAGGCCGACGTCACCGTTTACACAATATCGACCAACATCACGCGCATCCCCACCGACGGCGACAAGGTATTGCGCTATTTTGCGAGTGAAACCGGGGGCCAGGCGTTTTTCCCGTTCAAAGCTACCGACTTGAATCAATCGTTCGAGAATATCTCGAACGAGCTGCGCCACCAATACAACATCTTCTACCGCCCCGAGCCGCTGAAGACCGATGGTCTCTATCACCAGGTCGACATCCGTATCAAAGCTCGCAAGGATTTGGTCGTCCGAGCGCGCAAAGGGTACTACGCGCCCAGACTCTAGCGACTCAGCGGACGCGATCGCCCTCCAACAGAAACTAGAAACAAGAAACTAGAAACGAGTAAAGTAGAAGCATGGACGAAAAAGAACGTAGCCGCGCACTGGGACTCACGCTGACCCAGATCGAGAAACAGTTTGGCAAAGGTTCCATCGTGCGGCTCGGCTCAAAAGAAGCGATGGTCCCGGTTGCGACCATCTCCTCGGGCTCCATTTCGCTCGACACCGCTCTGGGCGTCGGCGGCTTCCCACGCGGCCGGATCTGCGAAATCTTCGGCCCCGAGTCATCCGGGAAGACGACCGTCGCGCTGCAAGTAGTGGCTGAAGCGCAGAAGGCCGGCGGCATGGCGGCGTTTATCGATGTCGAGCACGCGCTGGATCCAATCTACGCTCGCAAACTTGGCGTGGATGTCGACAACCTGCTAGTCTCGCAACCTGATTACGCCGAGCAGGCGCTGGAAATCACCAGCGCTCTCATTATTTCCGGATCGATCGACGTACTGGTGGTCGACTCGGTGGCCGCGCTGGTTCCCAAGTCCGAACTGGACGGCGAAATGGGCGACAGCCACATGGGCGTGCAGGCGCGGCTCATGTCGCAGGCCATGCGCAAGCTCACCGGCAATGTCTCGAAGTCGAATACGTGCCTGATCTTCATCAATCAAATCCGTGAAAAGATCGGCGTCATGTTTGGCAACCCCGAAACCACAACCGGCGGCCGCGCGCTGAAATTCTACTCTTCGATTCGCGCCGACATCCGCCGCATCGCAGCCATCAAAGAGGGCGACGTAGCGGTGGGCAATCGCACCAAGGTCAAAATCGTAAAAAACAAGCTTGCGGCGCCGTTCCGCGAGGCCGAGTTCGACATCATTTATGGCGAGGGTATTTCGCGCGAGGGCGACCTGATCGATCTCGGCGTGGCACAGAACCTGGTCGACAAGAGCGGCTCCTGGTACAGCTTCAAAGGCGACCGCATCGGGCAGGGTCGCGAGAATGCGCGGCAGTTCCTCAAGGACAATGTCGACATCCGCGAGCAACTCAATACCGACCTGCGCAAGGTCCTCGGCCTGACGCGCAAAGAGCCCGAGCCTGCCGATGTTGCCACTGTTAGCGCTGCTCCGGTTGAAGCGGCCAAGAGCGTGGGAGCCAACGCCTCCCGTTCGCGCTGACATTGTGGCGCACGCTCTCAGCGTGCCGCTTTCACACTCGTGTGAAAGCTATTGTCAGAACTGCGGCGCAATCCCCGGGGCGTTGGCACGAGTGCCAACGCGGCACGCAAGAGTGCGTGCGCCACATTGTGCCAAGATTGGCTGCCCACGGCGACGGGAATTGCGATTCAGTCCTAGCTCCAGACTTCGTGCGCAACTTCGACAATGCGCGCCAGCTTGGCCCATTGCGCCTCTTCAGTCAGAATGTTGCCCTCTTCGGTGCTGGCGAATCCGCACTGCGGGCTGAGGCAAAGCTGATCGAGATCGACAAACTTGGCGGCCTGGTCGATGCGCCGCTTCAGAACATCCTTCGATTCGAGTTCGCCCGACTTCGAAGTGACCAGTCCTAACACGACCGTCTTGCCCTTGGGAAGAAAACGCAAGGGCTCGAAGCCGCCGGCGCGGTCCGAATCGTACTCCATGAAATACGCGTCCACTCCAACGGTATTGAAAAGCAGATCGGCCACCGGCTCATAACCGCCTTGCGCGATCCAGCTCGACCGGAAATTGCCGCGGCACAGATGGGTGCTGATCACCATGCCGGGCGGCCGGTCAGCGATGGCGCGATTCATCAGACCGGCATAGATCGCCGGGAGCTTTTCGGGATCGTCACCGCGGGCCTTCAGCATCGCGCGCTGATCGGCATCGCACAGATAGGCGAAGTTCACTTCGTCGAGTTGAAGATAACGGCAGCCTGCGGCGGCGAATGCGTGAACCGCCTGGTTGTACGCGTTTCCGAGATCGTGGAAGAAACCGTCCATGTCCGGATAAACCGCAGTGGAGGCTGCGGCCCGGCCGCCACGATAATGCAGCACGCTCGGAGAAGGGATGGTCATCTTCGCGGCGACGCGGGTATGCTGCTGGACAAATCGATAATGCTCCAGCATGGGATGGTCGGCCGAAAAGCCGAGCTTGCCGGTCACGCGAAGACCTTTCGCCGCAGTCTGCACGCCGCCCTGGAACGCGATGCCGTGCGCGGCGTGAAAACCCTCGACACCTTGCAGCCCTTCGAGAAAATCGAAATGCCAGAAAGCGCGGCGAAACTCACCATCGGTGACAGCCTGCAATCCGATGCTCTCTTGCTTTCGGATGACTTGCTCTATTTCGCGATCTTCAATAGTCTTCAGCTCGCTGTCTGTGATCTCGTCTCGCTCGCGCCGCGCCCGAGCTTCCTTGAGAACCATGGGCCGCAACAGACTCCCGACGTGATCCGCGCGAAATGGGGGCCGGGTTCGTTGCATAGCAGTCACCTGCTCCACAAATACCACGTGACATAATGGGCTGTTTGCCGGCCATTCGGAAAATCCTGATCGCGAATCGAGGCGAGATCGCGATACGCATCGCACGCACTGCTCGCGCAATGGGAATCGGCCCAGCGATGATTTATTCCGAGAACGACCGCGATGCGCCGCATACACGTGCAGGCGACGAGGCGATCTCGATTGGGGATTCCTATCTCGACATCGAACGCGTGATCGACGCCGCGCACAAGCTGAACGCCGACGCGATCCACCCGGGCTACGGGTTCCTATCGGAAAATGCGGATTTCGCCCAGGCATGCGCGCGCGCTGGTCTCACTTTCATCGGCCCGTCGCCGGACGTGATCCGCAAAATGGGTCTGAAGAAAACCGCGCGCGAGATCGCGGCCAGTGCGGGCGTGCCGGTGGTTCCTGCGTTCGATGCCGGCGCTGCCATGCAGTTTCCAGTCCTGATCAAAGCCTCGGCGGGCGGTGGCGGCCGCGGAATGCGCATCGTCACCGAGCCAGCACAGTTCGAGGAAGCCTTTCGATCCGCGCGCAGCGAGGCTGAGCGCTCGTTCGGCGACGGCTCGCTCATCATTGAACGCTACGTCGAAGGCGCACGCCACATTGAATTTCAGATTTTCGGCGACGCGCACGGCACATTGATCCACTTGTTCGAGCGCGATTGTTCCATCCAGCGCCGCCACCAGAAAATCATTGAAGAATGCCCGTCGCCGGCGCTCAACGACGATCTCCGCCGCCAGATGGGCGAAGCAGCGCTCACGCTCGCGCGCGCTATTGGCTATGCCAATGCGGGAACTGTGGAGTTTCTGCTCGCGCCCTCCGGCGAATTCTACTTCATCGAAGTCAACACGCGCATCCAGGTGGAGCATTCCGTGACCGAATTGGTCACGGGACTTGACCTCATTCGCCTCCAGATCGAAGTAGCCGAAGGAAAAAGGCTGCCTCCCAATCCCCGTCTTCTCGGCCACGCGATCGAGGCGCGACTCTATGCCGAAGACCCGGCCAACGACTTTCTCCCGTCCACGGGCGTTGTTCACCAATGGCGCGCTCCTGAAAACGTCCGCGTGGATACGGCCCTAGAGTCAGGGCTCGAGATCGGCATACACTACGATCCGCTGCTGGCGAAAATCGTGAGCTACGGCACGGACCGTGAGACTGCGTTACGCAAACTGCAGTACGCGCTCAAATCCACCTGCTTGCTAGGCATCCAGACGAATCGCGAATACCTGATTCAGATTCTCGAGAGCGCAGTCTTTCGCGAGGGAGACGCGCATACGGGCTTCCTGCCCAAGCCGCACGCCGATTCAACCGACGAGTCCGAACACATCGCCGCGGCAAACCTATATCTCGAGCGATCGCAGAAGCACCTGCTGAAGATCCCACCGAACTACCGCAACAACCCGTACCGCCCCCCATCACGAAGAATCCGCATCCGCGACCAAGAAATCGCGGTTTCCTGGACCCACCGAGGCAGCGATCTGTATGAGGTGCAATGTGGCGCACGCACTCATGCGTGCCGCGTTCACACTCGTGTGAACGCCGCTAATCAAATCACCCTAACCATCGACAACATCACTCGAGTCTTCGAAATCGCCCGCTCCCACGATCAAGTCTTCATCCAAACCCCCGACACCTCGACCACCATCCAACTCCTCCCCCGCCACCCCCGCCCATCCACCGCCGGCCAGCGCCAAACCGCCAACTCGCCCATGCCCGGCCAAATCCTCCGCATCCTGGTCCACGAAGGGCAGCAAGTAAAAACAGGCGACTCCCTGGTGGTAGTCGAGGCTATGAAAATGGAGCAGACGATTCGCACTACAATCAACGGTGTGGTCCATTCCGTCCTGGTAAAAGCCGGCGAACTGGTAGCGCCGGGCCAGATGCTGGTTCAAATAAACGCCGAGGAGACTTCCCAATGAGCAACGTTGCGGTAGCGACAGAAGCGAAGCAGGAATTTCCGTACTTCACCGAAGAGCACGACATGATCCGGCAGACGGTCAAGCGATTCTGCCGCGAAGAGATCGCTCCGTTCGCCGAAGAATGGGATCACGAGGGCATTTTCCCGCGCGAAATTTTCAAAAAGGCCGCGAACCTCGGCCTGTTCGGCATCCGCATCGATCCGGATTGGGGCGGCCTCGGCCTCGACTGGTGGGCCACAGCCGCCTACATCGAATCCATGGCGCACTCCGACTCGGGCAGCGTCAACATGGGGCTCATGGTGCAATCCGACATCACGATTCCGGTCCTGGCCGAGCTTGGCACGCGCGAACAGAAGGAAGAATTCCTACGACCCGCCATCGCCGGCGATCACATTGCCGCGCTCGGAATCAGCGAACCCGGCGGCGGATCGGACGTAGCCGCGCTGAAGACAACAGCCCGAACCG
>JBGPSX010000169.1:0-7972 GCA_041490325.1 Bryobacteraceae bacterium
GGCGTGCCGTTCGAGTTGAACGAGATCAAGGCAGACAATCTGGAAGAGTTGCTCAGCCACCTGGACGATATCACGATCGATGTCAATCATGAACATAAAAAGGAGAAGGTTAGAGTTTTTTGTGAATAGCCCCGCGCCTTTTAGTTCTGTCGTGCGATCGGCTCGGTGGGTGGCGCTGGAGCGGGCACCTGGCGCTGTAGCACTCCGCCAATCCGCGGTCGGAATGATCTCGACTTCAAGTGGCGCGCATTGGGCGGTGGGTTCTGTGCCGGCGATAAAAGTAACTGCTGGCAATGGTTGACGAACACTCCGGTCCAGCCAATAGTTCTGAGGCTTTGTCGACGTCGACCCTCACGACTCCTCCGGCGGGTAGCTTGAATCCGCGCGAGCGAACACCGGCGGCGGTACCGCTGCGCATCACCTCCTGGAGCAGATCCACCATCAGGAACGCCACTCGGGGATCGAGAACTCGCCGGGTCTCGGGTTGGTGATGGTAGAGCAGCGTTCCGCTTTGGTCTCGAACTTCTGACACGAAGGACGGCTGCACGCGAACACCTCCGTTGGCGAACATCGTGTACGCCTCTGCGATTTTGAGCGGAGAAACTTGGTAAGCACCGAGCGCAACGGCCGGGGTCGGTTGGATGCCCTCGTTCAGGCCCGCCTCTTTTGCGGCTGCAACGACTTTGTCAAATCCAACCACTTCGCCCACTCGTAACCTGACCATGGGCGTTGGAACTGTTGTTGCCAATTACGATTCCGGATCGACGGCGGACAATCCGGGTCCGCCATTTACTGGAATCTTGGGAGTGGTGGCAACGCCCGAACCCGGGATGCAATGGGTGGCCGGCGTTGCGCTGATCGGCGTCGTGCTGGTTCGCAAGAGACTATTGCAAACCCGTCTTCGCCAATAGCGCCTGGAAACGAGGATTGGAGCGCAAGGGCGCCCAAGGCGGGAAAGTCTTGATCACCATGACGTTGGGGATGCGCTCGTCGTAGGCTTTTTCAAGCCAGTCGAGCGCCGTTTCGTCATCGCCGACATTCCGGTAGAGGTTAGCCAGAGTGAGCGGTGAGACGCGCTGGCCGCGCTGCTGACGGTTGAGCGCCTGTTGGAGGCGCTCCTCATCCCAGGCCTTGATTCCGCCGCGCTTGTAAGCTTGCTCCGCGGCGGCGGTCGCCGCTGGATCGGAGTTTCGCATTCGGTTCTCTCGAAGCGTATTGGCGACAAAATCATCGTTCTTGCCCTGGAGGCGCGAAATGATCGCCAAGGTTTGGTAGCTCTGGCCGAAGTTAGGATCGAGTTCAACAGCTTTCCGGGCGTAGACGAGAGCGTCCTCATAAGCGCCGGAGTAGTACAAAGAAATCGCGACGAGCAGATGAGCAAGAGGCTCCACCGGGTTGGCTTCCAGCTCCTTCTTTCGGAGTGCAATCGATTCCTGAAATCTGCCTAGGAAAAGCGCCTCTAGAGCTTTGGCGTCCAGGCCGTCGCGATCGTCCGGATCGAGCTGCAAAGCACGCTCCCACGAGCGCCTGGCGGCTGGCAGATCGTAGTCGAACCACATCTGTACGAACGCCAGGGCGGCATGTGGCTGTGCGAGGTTCGAATCCAGGCTGATGGCCCGAAGGGCCGCATCACGAGCTTTCGGCATGCCTTCGCGCGGCGCCATCAGGCCGTCATAGCAGGCGCCGAAGTACGCTTTCGACAATCCGCCCCAGGCCGGAGCGTAGCGATCGTCCCGCTGGATAGCTTGCTGGAAGGCCTCCACCGATTTGAGATCGTTGTGTCTGAAATGGTGATAGCGGCCGGTCAGCACCAGGCGGTGAGTTTCGGCATTGGCGCCGGGATGACGCGCGAGGGTTTCTTGTTGTGCGCCAGTCAGCCGGTCGGCCAGCGCCTTCGATACGTTCGCGGAGAGCGAATCCTCGAGCGCGAACAGGTCGGCCCAGGGGTGGTCGAATTGGCCGCTCATGACGTGCTTGCCGTTGTCGACGCGAACCAGTTGAAAGGTCACTCGGACGCGATCGCCGGAGCGTTGCAGCATTCCCTGTGCCACGGCTTCAACGCGAAGCTGCTTACCGGTCTCGACCGGATCGAGCTGTTTGCCCTGGTATCGATACACGGCGCTGGTTGGCAGGACTCGGAGTCGGTCAGAGTTTCCCAGCCGTGTGATGACTGCGTCGGCGAGGCCGAGGCCGAGTTCTTCCATTCCCGCCGGCGCCTGCAACGGAAGGATCGCGATGGAACGGATGGGGCGTTCGCGAAAGACAAAAAAAGCGGACGTTGCCAGTACAACCGCGATCCCGATGCCCGCGATCGCGAGTTTCCGCGGCGGCGTGGCAACATCGAGTGAAGCGGTGGGTGGAGTGGAGTGGTCCGAGACCGCCGGCTTGAAACGATAACCACGCTTGGGAATCGTCTCGATGAACCCGTCGCCCAGGGTTTTACGCAGAGTCGAAATCTGAAATGCGAGGTTGCTCTCTTCGACCGCGGTATCCGGCCAGACCGCGTCCATCAGGTCGTCCTTTTCGACGATTTGTCCCGGTCTGGTTACCAGGGTCATCAACAGTTCGAAGGCCTTGGGCGTAAGAGAGACGGGCTGGCCGTCGCGCAATAATATCTTTTGGACCGCATCGATCCGGTACGATCCAAAGTCATAATGACGGGCGGTCTTCAAGGCGTCGTGCATTCTGCTAGAGCCTGCCGGTTTTCATCATAAATTCAGTCTATACGCAAGAAATCGACCGCTGGACCTGACGGCATTAGTTTAGTTCTACGGTGCTACGCTGTCGAAGGAGGACGTTGGCCATGAGAACAGCCGCCGCGCTGCTATTTTGCTTCGCGAGCCTTGCGATTGGCGCGGATATTCTAGCCGTCAATCAGCCGGTGACGCGCGATCTTTCTCCAGAGACCGCACACTCTTACGCGATTTCGCTCCAGGCTGGCGACTACGTTGACGGCTCCGTGGAGCAGCGCGGTACTACGGTTGACATCGTGGTTTTCGAGCCTGACGGCGCGCGGCTGCGGAAGTTCGCGGGTCCGCCGGATGGTAAGCGGCGGTTCGCCTTCGTGGCCGAGGCGGCGGGAACGTACCGAGTGGAATTGAAGACGGCGGAGAAGGCCACCTCAGGAGCTTACGAGCTGAAGTTGTTGGAGGTTTTACCGGTGGATGAGCGCATGCAGCCCCGCCCGCGAGGGGATCGATATTCAAGCCCGCGCATTGAGGCTTTGCGAAAACAGATCGCGTCGGGCGAGACCAGCACCGAAGCATTCTGGCGGCAGGCGACGGAGGAGCACACGCCGATGGTGGAGCCGATGGAGAAGGATGAAGCGCACCAACTGGTGACCTTCTTGTGGCGTGGATCGAAAACGCGGAGCGTTTGGGTGGGCGGTTCTTTTGTGAAGCAACCGCAGGATAACACCATGAGCCGGCTGGCGGATAGCGACGTGTGGTATCTGACGGTGAAATTGGCGAAGGGGGCGAGGTTTTTCTATACGCTGTCGCCGAACGATCCACTCGCTTTCGACGGACCGCGCGCAGGCCAGCGCATGGCTACGCAGCAGGCCGATCCGCTGAATCCGAACCATTGGTTCGATGACCCGGACAAGAGCCGGTTTGAGTATTTTTCGATGGTCGAGCTTCCTGGCGCGGTTCCGCAGCCGTGGATAGCGAGCAACTCCAACACTCCGGCGGGCAAGGTCGACAAGTCGAAATTCAAGAGTGAGATGTTGAAGAATGAACGCGACATTTGGGTGTACACGCCGCCTGGTTATTCTGCCGAGGGGCCTGCTTATCCGCTGATCGTTGTGTTTGATGGCAGCTCCTACACGACTCTGGCGCCGACGCCGGTGATTCTCGACAATCTGATTGCGGCTTCGAAGATACCGGCTGCCGTGGCGGTCCTCATTGGGAATCCGAGCCAGGCGACGCGCGGAAAAGAGCTGCCGCCGAATCCGGACTTCGCCGATTTTCTCGCGAAGGAACTGGTTCCTTGGGCGCGGAGTCACTATAAGGTGTCCAGCGATCCGCGTTGGACGGTCGTGGGCGGATCGAGCTATGGCGGTATCGCTGCGACCTACGCGGGGCTCAGGCACTCGGAAGTATTCGGAAATATCCTGTGTCAATCGGGATCGTTCTGGTGGGCTCCTGATCACCTGCTTGGTCCGGACACCGATGCCAGCACCGAGACCGGCTGGCTGGCCAAGGAGTTTATCAAGAGTCCGAAACTACCGCTGAAGTTCTACATGGATGCTGGGTTGTTTGAAGTGGACTCGAACGGCACCGGTGGGGCCATTCTCGAGCCGAGCCGGCACATGCGTGACGTGCTGCTGGCGAAGGGGTACGAAGTGACCTACCAGCAATTCGTGGGCGGTCACGATTATCTGAGCTGGCGCGGGACGTTGGCGGACGGGCTGATCGCGTTGATTGGGAAAACGGGCGCCGGCGCCAAATAGTATCGTGGTGTGGTAGCTTATGCCGACCCGCCGCGTTTCCCTACTAATTGCCTATGAGGCGTGACGTGCCGGTTCCCGGGTTATTGAATTGATCAGCAACTTCGTGTCCGGAGAATGACCCGCCAGTTGAGCGCCCGCGGCATGCCATCGGCGTAGCAGCTCGCGGGCGGCGTCATCCAGACTCTTCAGGGAGGTCACATCGACGAGGAACGCTCGCTCGCCGATCGCGGAGGAAGCCGTGCTCCAGGCCTGCTCCAGCTCCGCAACGCAGTGCTTCAGCAGATTCCCTGAGAGTTCCAGGCGAAAGGCCGCAGGACCATCATGGATGTAATAACGACAACCGGGTTGGGCCTTGGCGCTGATATTCATCCGATGCGTGGCACGGGCCTCCGGTTGCCGGATTGTTGGGTAACACGAAAGTGGCACGAAAAGATTCCGGCTGTTGGGGATTGGTTTTACAGCACTTTTTCCTTTACTCTTCAGTTACGAACTGAAGGAGGAGTCAGCGACGACAATGCAACGCGAAGCAGTGGCAACTGACTTGGGCAGCCACGCCGCCGATGAGATTTCCCGCGTATTGAGTCCGCTACTGGCGGATAGCAGCGTCTGAGGGACAACAACCAAGATTTCGTGGCGCCCAATGAAATGCTGGCCGAGCTTCAAGCGGACAACCTGCAGCTCACGGCCTTCCTTCGCTCGGCTCATGAGATCTGCGACAAGCACAACGATGTCGCTACCGCCAGCTTGATTGAAACCTGGATTGACCAGACCGAGCGGCGGACGTGGTTCCTGTGGGAAATTCAACAAGAGAGTTAAGAGGAAAGGACACACACCATGATTCTCGGCATCCCCGCATCGGTATACACAACTTTTCACGTCCTCCTGAGCCTGATTGGAATCGCTTCAGGATTCGTCGTAATTTTTGGCCTGATCAGTGGGAAGCGCCTGGACGGCTGGACATCGCTCTTTCTGTGGACTACAGTGGCGACCAGCGTGACCGGGTTCGGCTTTCCGATCAACGGAGTCACGCCTGGAATTATCCTGGGCATCCTGTCGTTGGTAGTGCTGACAGCGGCCATTTTGGGACGTTACACGTTTCACCTCGCCGGCCCGTGGCGCCGCGTATATGTTGTGGACGCCGCTGTGGCCCTCTATTTTAATGTCTTCGTTCTGGTGGCTCAGTCGTTCATGAAAGTCCCTGCGTTGAAGGCACTGGCGCCCACGCAATCCGAGCCGCCATTCGCGGTGGCACAACTCGCCGTCCTGGTGCTTTTCATCGTCCTCACTACGCTCGCGGTGAAGAGGTTCCCGGTCCAGACTGTTCCCGTAACGCCGTTTAAACCGGCCAGCAAAGCTCATGGCGCCTGAGCGGCGAATTGCGCGAGCCATTGTTTAGCGGCAGCTAGATCGTCCCGGCCGAGTTCATGACCGCCCTCGTGCCAGTGCAGTGTGACACGGGCTCCGGAAGCTTCAAGCAGCTTCGCGAGCTCGGATGTCTGTTCCGGAGAAACGATGGGATCTCTTCGGCCGGGGCCCAGGAGCACAGGAACGTCCTTCAAGTCCGGCGCAACAAGCGGCCGGAAGGGGACCATCGGCCGGAACAGCAGTGCGCCGGTAAGCAGCTTTGGATGCGTTAGAAGAACACTCCCCGCGATGTTGGCGCCGTTGGAATAGCCCACCGCAACAATCTTGCTGCCCTCGAGTTGATACTTGAGTGCGGCCTCGCCGACGAAGCGAGCCAGATCAGCGGTCTGTACTTTAAGATCTTCGAGATCGAAAACGCCTTCGCTCAGCCGGCGGAAGAACCTGGGCATTCCATGCTCGAGCACCTTGCCACGAGGACTCAGCAACGCTGCGCCCGGCAGCAGCTCATGGCCAAGCGGAAGGAGATCTTCCTCATTTCCGCCGGTCCCATGCAGAAGCAGCAACGTGACGCCAGAACCCGGCTGCGAAGGCGCGACAAACCGATGGCTGAATCCCAACTCCGCAGCCATTAGAGTGCGGCTCGTTGCTCGCGGGAGTGGCGTTCGATGGGCGGTAGAACGGCTTCGATTTTCGACCGGTGCTGCTCCAGCCAGGGCGGCAACATCAATCCCGACCCCAGCTTCTCAAATGATTCATCAATGGCGAATCCGGGAACATCGGTCGCGATCTCGAAGAGGATGCCGCCGGGCTCGCGATAGTAGATGGAGTGGAAATAGACGCGGTCCATTACCGGTGAGACGTTGTAATCGAGCCGGGAAAGTTCAGCGCGCCAATCTTTTTGTTGCGCGTCATCGGCAGTCCGCCAGGCAATGTGATGGACGTTGCCGACGGCGATGCTGCCTTCCGGGCCGGAAGGGGCGCAGATCACATCCACAACCTTACTGGCGCCGCCGTCGTCAACCTCATACCGAAAACGGTTCTGTTCTTGCCCCATCAGCCGGAAGCCCATCGTGCCGGTCAGCAGCGCGGCGGTGCGCTCGTACCCGGTTTCTGAGAGCGTGGCGCTGTGAAAACCGTGAATCGCGAATTCCAGTGGAACGCCGGCGCGATCCCAGACGCGTGCTGCGCCGGTGGCTGGCGTTTCCACTAATTCAAGACGCAGGGCGTCGTGATCCCGGAACGGCAGCACCTGCTGGCCGAAGCGTCCTTCGATTGCATCGGCGTGGATTCCGCGCGACGCGAATCGTTCCTGCCAGAAGGGCAGTGAACCTGGTGGCACAGCGAAGGATGTGTGCGTGACCTGGCTGTTCCCATGACGGCCTCGCCGCGCTCCCGGCCAAGAGAAGAACGTCAGGATGGTACCGGGTGTGCCGCGGCCATCGCCGTAATAGAAATGATAGGCTCCGGGGTCATCAAAGTTGACGGTAACTTTCACCAGCCGCAACCCCAGCACATCAGTATAGAAATCGATGTTATGTTGCGGATCGCCGGCAATCGCCGTGATGTGGTGAATTCCTAAAATCGCCCTGCTCATCGCGACACTTCTTCATAGTGAAGCATGTCGCTCATAACCAGTGCTGGTGCGGCGTCGCAAGCATTCTCGTCGACCTGCTGGACATGCAGGTTCAGCAGATTCGCGCACACCTCGCGAGGCAAGCGGGCGAGGCAAGCGCAAGACATAGCTGCTGCGAAGGGTCGCGCGGCAGATGAAATACGTTTCTCAGCTCGAACGGCAGTATCCAGGACGAAACAACGTGGGCCGCATCGCTGCGCTGCCTGACCGCCGCTGTCGCCACGGCTCGAAGCAGCGTTTCGTCCGACGCGTGGTCGAGATCGAGACCGTCGATTGCCGCCACGACCGCGGCCTCGGCCCGAGCCGAACTGCCCGTAAGAAGTAGCGCCGTGACGAACGGCATGTTGAATGCTTTGCCCATGGCGTTCACAGTTGAAAGACCTCGCGCGTCACGGCGATGGTTACCGCGTGGGTTCGATCGTTGGCGGCGAGCTTTCCCAGGATGTGTTTCATGTGCATCCGAACGGTTTCATCAGCGATGGAGAGGCGAGCAGCAACTTCTTTGTTGCGGTTTCACCGCGCCA